>CAYSEX010000003.1:71000-84399 GCA_964430305.1 uncultured Chryseobacterium sp. | reverse complement strand
TTTCATAAACGACTTGTCCCTTTTCGTTGTAGCGCGTGGTTTTAGGTACAGGCCAGTAATATTTTTCATTGTCGTACACTTCGGTATAGGCAACTTTTCCAGTAGAGTAGTGGTAACCGATCCAAGTGCCAATTCCGAAATCATCTTTGAAAGTCTTTACTTCAGAAAGCCTTCCATCGAAAAAATAATAACGCCATTCGCCGTTGGCTCGGCCGTTGGCGTATTGTCCCTTTGCCACTAAAACACCTTCTTCGTTATAGGATTCATATGGGCCATGTAATCCAATGTCATATGCAGCCAAAGCATTTTTTGTGAAACCATATGTGCTTATCGTATTCAACTTTCCATTTTGAAAATACGTTTTACTCACGCCAATCGGAACTATTTGCCAAGCATATCCTTCGGAATCAACGGTATGTTCAGGAATAACATCTGATGAAAATCCTCTTAGCTCTTCAGCGCGCAAGGCTGCATAAGATTGCACCGAATTCAGTTTTCCATTCGGATAATAATGAGAATCTTGCCAGCAGCGCCTTCCTGATTGGTCGAGATAATATTTCGTTGATCGCTGAAGATGGCCATCTTCGGCGTATTCGGTATAGGTTGCAATGGTGCTGTCATGCTTCACACGTTCGAAGTGTGTTCGCTTACGCGTTGGGTTTATGTAGTTTGTTGTTTCAAGTTGAATGATCCCTTTTTTGAAAATACGTTTCTCGTAAACCTCTTGGGAATTTGACATATATTGAATGCATATGCCGTCCATAAGCATATTTTGGGAACCATTCCAATAGGTAGAGAAGAAGTAATTACTTCCTATTTTATTATACGGATTGAAGATGCACTGAACCTCTTGTCCCTTAGACTGAAATGAAAATGAAGCAGCAAATAGACAAGCGATTAGAATATTATTTTTCATGATTGATGGTACAAATAACGAAAAAAATGGTTCAAAGCATGAAACAATAAAAAAACTTCGTTAAATTCGCCAAAATATCTTAATCAAATTCAAAATGAAAAAATTAACTTTCGCTTTATTCGTAGCTGCAGGTGCTATGATGTTTGTTTCTTGTGGACCTAAAATGGATACTCCAGAAAACGTGGGTAAATCAGTACTTGAAGCTTTTCAATCTCAAGACGCTGAAAAAGTAGGTGATCTTTATGTAACCAAAGAAGATATTACCGCATTGTTTGATGAAGCTGGAAAAGCTCAAATGGATTCTACTCAAAAAGCTGCTTTCGAGGCAGGAAAGAAAATGATGGTTGAAGGGTTCGACATGAACATGGCGAAAGAAAAAACTGAATCTTTCAGTGAGACCAATAAAGATGCTGCAGAAGCGAACATCAACTGGGAAAAAGTTGAATTTGTTCGTGTAGAATCTAAAGAAGAAATGGATTTAGGAATGAAGTCATTGAACGGTAAAGTATTTTTCAAGACTGAAACTGGAACTGAATTCTACTTGCGTTTTAGCGCAGTTCAAATCGAAGACAGCTGGAAAATTGTTGGAATTCGTGGAATTGGACAAAAGAAATAAGTCTTTTACCAGACAATTAAAAGGGGCTAAGGCCCCTTTTTTTTTTGGGCTAATTTTGATCATTAAATTTTGGCTTGGATAAATGTACCTTTGTATCATGAAATGGTATTATTCTTTTTTCGCACTTTTCAGTTTTATTTTCTTTTTGGATTCGTGTTCTAATTCTACTGATGCTTATGTTGTTAAAAGGCAAACTTTGAATGAATTGGTTTTCGCTACGGGCAGTATTCAAGCTTTAGACTCCTATATATTAACTGCTCAAACGGATGGTGTAATATTGGATTTAGTTATTCGAGAAGGAGATGATGTTTCTTCAAATCAAGTTGTTGGCTCAATTGATAATCCGTCAAATGAAGCTCAACTCGAATCCATTCGAGATCAGTTAGCAATAGCGGAATTGAATGTTACTGAAGATTCTCCATTATTACAGGAATTAAATGCCAATATTGATTTTGCCGAAAAAAAGTTGATTGAAGATCAATTGTTGTATGAACGTAATATGCGTCTATGGGAATCAAAGAGCATTAGTCAAGTGGAATTTGAAAAAAGCAAACTTGCAAAAGAAAGCTCGGAGAGTAATTTAAAGGCATTGCAACAGCGATACAGGCAAATAAAATTACAGTCCCAAAATAACCTAAGTAATTTAAAAGCTTCTGCTATTATTCAGGGTAAAACCGCTTCATTCAATCAAATTCAGACCATTTCATCTGGAAGAGTTATTCAACTTTTCAAAAAGAAAGGCGATTATGTTAAGAGGGGAGAGGCTATAGCTGTAATATCTGATATTAATTCTCTTGTGGCGCGAATTAATATCGATGAAGCTTCATTCGGTAAAATTCAATTAAATCAGCAAGTTCAAATAAAACTAAATTCAAAAACTTCCGAGATATTTATCGGTAGTATTTCGTGCATATATCCTCTGTTTGATACCAAAACGCAGTCCTTTTTAGTTGATGTTTCCATTCCAAATGAAACCGTTTCAAAAGTTATTGGAACTCGATTGGAGGCAAATATTGAAATTGGGACTAAAGAAAATGTATTGGTTATTCCAAGAGAATATTTAAGTTTCAATAATGAGGTGAATGTTCAGGGTAAGGAAGAACAACGTCAGATTCAAATAGGTATAAAAAGCAGTGAATGGGTGGAAGTTATTGCTGGTTTAGAAGAAGGAGAGGTGCTTCTTCCATTAAAGAAATAAGATGAGTAGGGCTGTAAATAGACATATTGCATTCACATACTTCAAATCAGGAAGACGCGCTACAACGGTGGCTATTTTGGGAGTTTTATTGGGAATTTCCATCTTCATTTTTATGAATACCATGAGCCAGGGGTTTGATCGATCTTCAAGCGAAGCTTTTTTTAAATCTACACCACACATTCGGGTATATCAAGAAGATGAAGTTAGTAAGCCCATTAACGAAGTAGATCAGTCGCTTTCGCTTATTTCAAATCCGCAAATTATACCAAATAAGAAAGCCATAGAAAATCCGTATGAATTGTTAAATCAACTGCGGCATGACCAGCGCATTAAATTAGCATTTCCTCAAGTAAATTCTCCTGTTTTTTACAACATAGGCATGTCTCAGTTGCAAGGAACGGCTATTGGATTTCCGCCTTCTGCCGGAAATGAAATGTACCAAATTCAATCCTTTACAGTTCAAGGCAATGTATTAGGCCTTGAATCGAATGCCATGGGAATTTTTATTGGTGCAGGTATAGCCGAGAAATTAAATGTTGAAACGGGAAAACAAATTTCAGTGACTTCTTCCAAAGGTGTGAATTTGAACCTCACCGTTGTGGGTGTATTTCAAACGAATAATTCAAGAGAAGACAATTCGAAATCATATGTTTCACTGGCTACAGCTCAACAATTACTTCAAGAAGGTCCCAGTTTCATAACAGACATCAATGTAAACGTTTGGAATCCGGAAGACGCACCTTCAATTGCTCCTGATTTAACTGCCTCATTGGGATATAAAGCAGAGGATTGGAAGTCAGCCAATAAGGCGTACATGGCCGCGGCAAAAATGCGCAGTATTGTAATTACTTTCATTTCATTCACGCTGCTTATTGTATCCATTTTTGGTATTTATAACATTTTAAATATGACAGTATCTCAAAAAATCAATGAGATTGCCATTTTAAAAGCCATGGGATTCAATGGAAGAGATGTTGTTCAGATTTTTGTATTGCAAGCTGTGACCATTGGAGCCATTGGAGTTTTACTTGGATTAGTAATGGCGTTCATATTAATAAGTCTTTTGCAGCATGTGTATATTGGGGGAGATATTGGATACTTTCCTGTTCGTTTTGAATGGACAATCTTTCTTAAAGGCACTTGCATTGGACTATTCATTACATTCCTTGCAGGTTTTATTCCTGCCAAAAAAGCTGCAAAAGTTGATCCCGTTACCATTTTTAGAAAATGACAGTACTTGAAACTAAAATGATTGAAAAGTTTTTCTACGATCCTGTAGAATTTCAAGTGCTGAATGAAATTTCATTTGAAGTGAATCGAGGGGAGTTTTTAACCCTTGTTGGAAAATCAGGTTGCGGCAAATCTACTTTATTGTACATATTGTCTACCATGGACAATGACTACAATGGTGAGTTGTTCATTGATGGTCAGAAAATGACAGGATTAACACAAACGGAATTGGCGTCGATTCGGAATGAGAAAATTGGATTCATTTTTCAATTTCATTATTTACTTCCTGATTTTACATGTTTGGAAAATGTTATGATTCCAGCACTTCGATTAGGAAAAAAAGAGCGACAGGAAATTGAATCTTTGGCCTATGAAAAGTTAAGAATTTTGGGATTGGAAGACCAAGCTTTGAAGAAGGCCTCAAAACTTTCAGGTGGTCAACAACAACGTGTTGCTATTGCCAGAGCTTTGATAAATGATCCACTGATCATAATGGGTGACGAGCCCACGGGAAATTTAGATAGCCGGAATACTCAGGTTGTATTCGAAATTCTTCAAGAATTGACGCGTGAATTTAAGCAAACCATTATTGCTGTTACACACGACAATGATTTTGCAAAAGCAAGTGATCGAACCATTGAAATGAGTGACGGTAAAATCATATCCTTTTAATTGGCATATTCATTGGCATGCATTGAGGCATGAGAATTTCAATTTTATTACTTCTTGTAATTGCGTGCTTAAATGTGAATGGACAGACCAAGAAGCATTATCCTTTTGGAAATACGAATGAACCGGACACATTACAATTCAATGACACCATATTTGGCTATGGTTTAAACGGAGAGAGATCGAAATGGATTATCATTCGATCAGAGCCCACATATAATTGGTTTCAATCACCAATGATCAATTGTAGGGGAAGATTTTATTTTAGAATTCAAGGACCTGAAGCGGCCATGATTCAAAGGTCATTTACAAGCGATCCACACTTCATTGATTGTTATCCAAAATTGGAATTGACCAATGATTCTATTTATTTCTTCGATGTAGCTTTTTCTTTTGGAAGTAGGCCTGGTAGGTATCAAAAATCAATGGGATTTGAAATGATTAACGGTGACAGATTTACCATGAAATTTATTGGAGAGGTTCTGAATAGGCCGTAATTCCTTAAATTCTTACTTTACATAATGTAAATTATGGGTGTTTACAACAGGATTCTTTCTGTCGGCATGATGCCGAATCTTTCATCATTGGACACTGATTCGATTGCTTATCCTGACAACATGAACCACCTTCTTTTTGGTGATGATTCTCGTGTGAACATGATCCTGAAGACTCACCAGAAGAACAACATGAATTCAATTCCGGATGACGAATCTTTCCACCAGAATTCGAAGTTTGATAAAGCAAACCCATGCTCAAAATTCCTAATACCAAAACAACAAGGGCAACTTTATTGGTCCATGAGAATCCTTTATACATTGCGAACAAACCCAAAACAGAAATTATTCCGGTTATAACGGTTGGCCAAAAAGCAATTTCAGCAGCCTCTTCATGCTCGTGTATTAAATCATGATCGATCTGAAACTCTTGCTCATGCTCTTCTAAATAATGTTCTGATGCACCGCCGCTGTACATGGTTGGATAACTAGAAATTCCAGCAACAGCTGTTATAGACATTGCCACAACTAAAACTGTTGCATTTTTCTTTAATAATCCAACAAGCAAAATAAGAAGACCCAATGCCAATCCAATTACAGGCAAATGGTTTAGCATTAAATGAATGTGTGGTGCGTTCATGATTTCGAATTAAAAAAGTGTACTTTGAGACGGTTCATTCGGATCTATTGCTACTGGCTGAGGACGCTGTGAAAGAATTTCTTCATTCGCTCTATTTTCTCTTTCCATGTCGGCTTCCAATAAATCTACGTTCAATACTGGATAGTTTGAAAGTTTATTGCCAATGGCTTTAAGTCCTTTTACAGTAATAAAGTCTGGAATTGAAATGGTTTCATCCATCTTATTTGCTGCCTGTTTGAATTTCTTGTTGAATCGAACATACACGTTCGGGAAATTCAATGTGGTAGCCACACCCAATTTCGATTTTGGATTTTCAGTAATGAACCTTACCAATCCTTTCATGGGTTCAACCAGGAATCGCTTTACCATCCAAACTTCCTTCTCACCATCAAAATAAACAACATTGAGTGGTTTTTCCGGAATCCACTTCTCAACGCTTATCATGTTGTCTGGAAAATGCAAACTCAAATCGGGACTTAGAACTTGGTAATCTCCAGATGACTGAATCACTAGCAATTTATCTTCAGCACTGAATTCTCCCAAGAATTTTCCTCGTTCTTCATCATTCAATCGTTTTACACTTTCGTCGATCCAAATTTTCCTAGCTCCAAGTGTAGAAACTCCTGCAGATTTCAGCTCCACTTTTTTCACAGGGTATTTGGTTACCATGTTCCCTTGTGTATCTCTACCTTTCACCGCCAAGGTGCTGAAATCAACATCAAATTTCAATTTCTTCAATCGTTCCAATGCTCTCAAATTCACAGTTACAACCTCGGCTTCTCCGTTTGGATTGGCAGAAAAATAAAGTACTTCACTGTTGGCAGTTCCTTTGGTTAAATCATATTCTTTGTCTCGTGTAATACTTGTAACAGCGAATCGTTTCATGTATGATGGTCCGTTTTTACCATCTTTATACATGAGGTTGTAAATGGTTCTTTTGTCGTCTTTCTTCCAAACAGCAATGTGAATGATGTCTTTACCAAAAAATGCTTTCTGTTGTACCTTACTCACTGTCATTTTTCCATCTTTTCGGAAAACAATGATGTCATCAATATCTGAACATTCACAAACAAATTCGCCTTCATCACGCTTCAATCCTATTCCTGCAAAACCTTCGGCAAGATTGACAGATAATTTAGCATTCGCAATGGCCACGGCAGCAGCCTGTACGGTGTCAAAGGCCTTGATTTCAGTTTTGCGTTCTCTTCCTTTTCCATACTTCGATTTCAAATCTTTGAAATAGGCAATGGTGGTTTCTGTTAACTGCTCCAATTTCTCTTTGACTAAGGCAATTTCGGCCTCCAATTTCGCAATGAAATCATTCGCCTTGTTGCTATCAAATTTTGAAATGCGTTTAATTTTAATCTCTGTTAAACGAGCAACATCCTCATCTGTAACAGCTCGTAAGAATTTTTTCGTGTGCGGTTTAAGTCCCTTGTGTATGGTAGAAATAATTTCATCCCAAGTCTCACATTCTTCTATATCACGATAAATTCTTTTCTCAATAAATATTTTCTCCAATGAAGCGAAATGCCACGACTCTTGAAGTTCGTTTAGTTGAATTTCAAGTTCTCTGCCTATCAAATATTTCGTTCTATCAGCAGAAATTTTCAAGAGCTCATCAACTGGAAGAAATTTCGGACGATCATCATGAATAACGCACGAGTTTGGAGAGATGCTCACCTCGCAATCTGTAAATGCATACAATGCATCTATGGTTTTATCCGGTGAAACACCAGCAGCTAAATGCACTAATATTTCTACATCTTGAGCTGTGTTGTCTTCAATTTTCTTGATTTTAATCTTCCCCTTATCATTGGCCTTCAAAATAGAATCAATCAAGGAAGAGGTAGTTGTACCGAATGGTATTTCGGTTATGACCAAACACCTGGCAGCATCGTCTTTTTTTATGCGCGCGCGTACTCTTACTTTTCCACCCCGCAAGCCTCCATTATAATCTGAAAAATCTGCAAGTCCGCCTGTTAAGAAGTCGGGAACTAAATGCGTCTTTTTCCCTCGCAAAGCATCAATACTTGCATCAATCAATTCAACGAAATTGTGAGGTAATATTTTACACGCGAGACCAACCGCAATTCCTTCTACACCAAGAGCTAGGAGTAAAGGAAACTTAACAGGAAGTGTTTCGGGCTCTTTATTTCTACCATCATAGCTGCTGAGCCATTTGGTGGTTTTGGGATTAAAAACAATTTCTTGCGAAAGTTTATTCAAACGGGTCTCAATATACCTTGGGGCTGCTGCGCTGTCACCGGTATAAATGTTCCCCCAGTTTCCTTGGGTATCTATTAATAAATTTTTTTGTCCTACTTGCACCAATGCATCACCAATAGAAGCGTCGCCGTGCGGATGATATTTCATTGTGTTACCAATGACATTGGCCACCTTATTGAAACGTCCGTCATCCATTTCCCACAAGCTGTGAAGTATTCTTCGTTGAACGGGTTTTAGTCCATCATAGATATGTGGAACTGCTCGTTCAAGAATAACATACGAGGCATAATCTAAAAACCATCCTTGGTATAAATCGCTTACACCAATGACGTTTCCCAATTCATTTTCAAGGTTCTCTGAGGGTAATTGTTCGCTCATCTTCTCTCCTATTCTTGTTCTAATTCTTGTAATTCAGCTTTGAACTCCTGCGCTTCATCTTTCTCTACTTTCAAATTATTAATAATAAATTCTTGGCGTTCGGGAGTATTCTTTCCCATGTAATATTCAAGAATGTCTTTGATGTGAATGTCTTTGTTAATGACAACGGGTTCTAAACGTATATTCTCACCAATGAAGAATTTAAATTCTTCTGGCGAAATTTCTCCTAGTCCTTTGAATCGCGTTATCTCTGGCTTTGACCCTAATTTTGAAATGGCCTGTTGCCTTTCTTGATCGGAATAACAGTAAATGGTTTCTTTTTTATTTCGAACACGGAACAAAGGTGTTTGCAAAACGTAGAGGTGACCACTTTTCACTAAATCAGGAAAAAACTGAAGAAAAAACGTAATCATCAATAACCGAATGTGCATTCCGTCCACATCGGCATCGGTAGCAATTACCACATTATTGTATCGCAGCGTATCCAATCCGTCTTCAATATCTAACGCCGCTTGAAGCAAATTAAATTCCTCGTTTTCATAAACCACTTTTTTGGTTAAGCCGAATGTATTCAGTGGCTTTCCCTTCAAACTAAAAACACCTTGCGTTTGAACATTTCTAGAGATGGTAATACTTCCGGAAGCTGAATCTCCCTCGGTGATAAATAAGGTTGTGGCGTTTGCCAATTCGTGCTTATCACAAAAATGAACTTTACAATCGCGAAGTTTTTTGTTGTGCAAATTGGCTTTTTTAGCTCTTTCGCGAGCCAATTTAGCTACACCTGCTAATTCTTTTCGTTCACGCTCACTTTGCAAAATTTTCTTCTGAAGATTTTGAGCGAGATCTGGATTTCTATGAAGAAAATTATCTAATTCTTTAGCAAGAAAATCAAGAACAAACGTCTTGATGCTTTTACCATTGGGCTCAATTTCATTCGATCCCAATTTCGTTTTGGTTTGCGATTCAAAAACGGGCTCAATAACCTTAACAGCTACTGCAGCTACAATTCCAGAACGAATATCAACTGCCTCATAATCTTTCTTGAAAAAATCGCGAATAACTTTAACGTACGCTTCTCTGAATGCGGCCTGATGCGTTCCTCCTTGTGTGGTGTATTGACCGTTCACGAAACTATAATATTCTTCACCGTAACTGTTCGTGTGCGTAATGGCCACCTCAATATCATCACCACGAAGATGAATAGGAGCATACAATGGATCTTCGCTCATGTTCGCAGCCAATAAATCTTTTAATCCATTTTCACTTTTGAACTTTTGTCCATTGAAAACAATGGTTAGACCCGCATTCAGATAACAATAATTCCACAGCAGTCGTTCAATGTGTTGCGAACGAAATTGAAAATGTTGGAAAATGGAATCGTCAGGGATGAAACTCATCATGGTTCCATTTTTCTCCGCAGATTTCCCAACTTTAAAATCCTTTGTAATTACACCTTTTGCAAATTCAGCAGCTTTATTCTCACCATCACGAACAGATTCAACTTTGAAATATGAGCTCAATGCATTTACAGCCTTGGTTCCTACTCCATTCAATCCTACAGATTTTTTGAAAGCTCGTGAATCATATTTTCCACCGGTATTTATTTTGGAAACACAATCAATCACTTTTCCTAAGGGGATACCTCTACCATAATCACGAACCGTTACCATTCTATCTTTAATGGTAATCTCAACAGTCTTTCCATTTCCCATGACAAACTCGTCAATGGAGTTGTCCATGATTTCTTTGAGTAAAACATAAATACCATCGTCAGCAGCAGAACCATCTCCCAATTTTCCAATGTACATGCCTGGTCGTAAGCGAATGTGCTCATACCATTCTAACGATTTAATATTATCTTCTGTATAGTTTACTTGTTCTGCCATCGCGCCTTTCTTAGAAATCAAGTCTCGAAAGTACATTAGATTCAAATGTCTTAAAATTGAAGAGAAGGTTTAGTTTTCAACATCAGCAGGGGGATTTTAAATGAAACCTTTTTGTTATTGTATGCGTTGCGTACATTTGATAAAAACCTATTCATGAGTTCATTTTTTCGATTTCTTGTGATTGTTTCCTTCACAATCACCACTCTTCCGTCATTCGGTCAAACTAAAACGTGGCAAGATTTAATGCTTGATGAGAATGCCAATTTTTATGATGTTCAAGACGCATTTAATCAACATTGGAATGCCATTCCTCGTCCGTATCCGAAGGGAAAGGGATTCATGGCCTACAAGCGTTGGGAGTGGTTTATGGAACCTCGTGTTTATCCTTCAGGAAAGCGAATGGCCGCTAATGCCATTGAACTCGCCAAACAGCAATCGCCAGGTCTATTCCCTCCGGCAAATGGTTCAGTTGGACTATGGACTTATGTTGGAAACACCAGTGTTCCTTCGGGTGGTGGTGTTGGCCGCGTAAATTCCATCCGTGTTCAACCTGGAAGCACAACCACCTACTACGCTTGTGCGCCAGCAGGAGGTTTGTGGAAAACAACCAATAGTGGAACTTCTTGGACCTGCATGAATACTGATTTTCTAACTTCTATTGGTGTGACAGACATTGCAATTGACCCAAACAATACAAATACATTGTATATAGCCACCGGTGATGGAGATGCAAGTGACACCTACTCCCTAGGCGTATTAAAATCAACCGACGGTGGTGCAACTTGGAATACAACAGGTTTGAATTGGACCGTAACCAATAACAGAACAACCAGTAGAATTTTAATGCATCCATCCAATTCAAACATCTTGTTGGCAGCTACTAGTAACGGTATTTACAAAACAACTGATGCAGGAGTTTCATGGACTTTGGTGCAGTCTGGAAGTTTTAAAGATTTAGAGTTTAAACCAAATGACCCTACGGTGGTTTATGCTTCTGGTGGTACATTCATGAGAAGCACGAACACCGGCGATTCATTCACCACCATTACCGCTGGACTACCAACAACCGATGTCAACCGAATTTCAATAGCAGTATCTGCAGCCAGCAGCGCTGTAGTTTATTTGCTCGTTTCTAACAATACAGATTACGGCCTTCGTGGAGTTTATAAATCTACAGATAGTGGTACGAATTTTACCACTGCTGCCACAACACCCAATCTGTTAGGTTGGAACTCCAATGGAGGTGATGCGGGCGGACAAGGTTGGTATGACCTGACCATAGAAGCCAGCTCATCTAATGCAAATGAGGTTTATGTAGGAGGAGTGAATATTTGGAAGAGTACCAATGGTGGAACTTCATGGTCAATCAATGGTCATTGGACCGGATCAGGGGCTCCATATGTGCATGCAGATATTCATTGCCTCACTTGGTTACCAGCCTCAAATAGTCTTTTGGTTGGATGTGACGGTGGTGTATTTAAAACATCGAACGGTGGAACATCCTATTCAGACATCTCAAGTAACCTAGAAATTTCGCAACAATACCGTTTAAGCATTGCCCAATTGAATGGAAATAAAATTCTAACAGGATGGCAAGACAACGGTACCAATTTAAAAAATGGTACAACGCATACCAATGTGCTTGGTGGCGATGGAATGGAATGCATCATTGCAAGAACCGACGCCAACGTAATGTATGGTGAAATTTACTATGGTGCTATTTATAAATCCACAAACGGTGTGAGCTTTTCCGCGCTTGTAAATAGCGGAGGAACGGGGGTTAATGAAGACGGCGCTTGGGTTACACCTTATGCACTCGGCGCTACTGATAACGATTTGTATGTAGGTAAAACAAAAATATATAAATCAACAAATGCGGGTACCAGCTTCACTGCTATGGGAGCATTTGGAACCGGAGTAATCAACGCTTTTGCAGTTTCCTCTTCCAATGCCAACGTCATATATGCATCGAAAGGTGCTGCTCTTTATAAAACCACGAACGCCAATACATTCACCGCACTATCAGGATTGCCAAATCTCTACATCACTTCGATTGCCATTGACCCTACCAATGAAAACCATGTTTATGTTTCCGTGAGTGGCTATACTGCAGGAAGTAAAGTTTATGAGTCAACAAATGGCGGATCAACATGGTCGAATATCTCTGGAAGCTTACCAAATATTCCTGCCAATGCCCTTGCCTATCATAGCAATGGCACAGATGCTATTTATGTTGGAACTGATGCAGGTGTGTATTACAAAGACAATTCATTGACAGATTGGATTCCTTACATGAATGGTCTTCCCAACGTAGTCATTGACGAATTGGAAATTCATACTTCAACCAATACCATTACAGCAGCAACTTTTGGAAGAGGAACCTGGCGCGCCCCACTTTATACCCAACCAGCTTTAGATTTAGCACTTGTATCAGTAGATAGTCCAACTGGAAATTTTTGCTCAACTACGGTGACACCTTCCATCAATGTTATGAATGTTGGTACTTCAACCATCACTTCATTTATTCTAAGTTATACCATTAGTGGACAATCAAGTCAGACATACACCTATTCAGGAAGTTTAACATCTGGATCTTCAACAAACATTACCTTGTCTAACTCAATTTTAGCAGCAGGTTCATATACGCTAACATTGAATTTAACTTCAGTGAATGGTGGCACGGATGAGAATGCTACAAATGATGCTTTAAGTCAATCCTTTACTATCGTATCTGGCGCAGCAAATGATATTTGCGCCGATGCCACCAATTTAACTTTAAATGCGGCTTATGTTACAGCAAACAATACGGTAACGTGCACAGATGGGCCTGATCCATCATGCGGAGGTGGGGGTATGAAAGATGTATGGTACAAGTTCACATACACTGGAGGTGATATTACCATTCAAACCAATTCCGGATCAATGGCTGATACTCGAATAGCCGTCTATGAAGATTGTACTTTGACCAATCAATTGGGTTGTAATGATGATATCTCCACTACAAACTATAATTCACGGATTAATCTTACATGCGCCCAATTGACCAACGGCATGACCTATTACGTTCAAGCAGGAGGTTACGCAACTGGAACCGGAACATTTGGTATACAAGTTTTAGCCACAACTATTGCCGGATGCACCAA
>CAYSEX010000003.1:68175-70900 GCA_964430305.1 uncultured Chryseobacterium sp. | reverse complement strand
AGGAATCAGCGGTGATTGCAATGACAGCAACGCCAACGTAAATGCTGGTGCTACTGAAATTTGTAGCAATCTCTTGGATGACAATTGCAACGGCAATGTGAATGAAGGGTGTTACGAAAGTAATTTACCTGGAGATAATTTTACAAGCCCAATTAATTTACCGGTCACTTACTACCCAACCTGCAACGCTGCAAGTGGTAATTTAAATGGAATGGGAGCTTCTCCATTTGCTCAAACAACCTGCATAACTGGTGAAGACCAATGGTACCAATTTACGGCGCAAACAGAAGGAGTTTCCATTGTTTTAAACACATCTACTTTTGACGCATTAATTGAATTACAATCTATAGATGGAACATTCATTGCTGAAGAAAATGCTGTTAGTGGTCTAGGAAATGAAATTTTAAACTTCATGGGATTGAATTCGGGAACCACCTACCGTGTTGGAATTCGAAATTACAATTCTGCTCTTGGTACGGGAAGTTACACCTGCTGCGTGAAGCAATTGAAACGCGGTGGATGTTCATATGGTGCTGGTCCGTATAGCCTTTGTCAAATTTTCAAGGCTCAATTTGTTTCAGGAGCCCAGTATCGTTACTTATTCACAGGAAATACGGGACCTGCTAACGGACAAACATTTACCAAGTTGAGCAATACCGATTTACTTGTATTGAATTCGGTGACACCAACCCTACCCTATGGTTCAGGCTATAATGTGCTTATTTCTAACGTCTACAATTTATTCAATGGTGCCGGAGTAAATGAAACTATTGAGGTTCCAAATACAACTTCTTGTCCTATGAATACCATTGCTGAGCCACTAACACAATTGCTCAGCTCTCAGAATTGCGCATCCGGACCTCGATTCAGAAGTGGCATTGTTCAATCTAGCCCATGGGTTTGCGGAGCAATCAATTGGAAATGGAAGTTTCAAGAAATAGATGGTAATGGAATCCCTGTTGGACTACCCATTGAACATTTGAGAAATGCAGCTTCAAACACCTTAAACTTGGGCACTGTTGCAGCGCTCCAAAATGGGAGAACATATCAAGTTCAAACAGCCCCCGTATTTGGATTCGGTGTGGGTACTTATGGTCCAATTCAAACCATGTGTATCATTGGCTTATCTACCGTGGCGAATGAAAACAATCAAAGAATAACTTATGAAAACAATGATAATGTAGATTTAATTCAAGTATTTCCAAATCCAGTCAACGGAAATCAAATCACCATTCAATTATCGAATGAAATGGAAGATTATTACCGTCAAATTCAATTGATTTCCATGATGGGACAACAATTTACACTTCCCATTAACATGTATAACGGAGTTGGAAAAATTGATATACCCGATTATTTCAGCAATGGCATATACATGTTAGAGTTGAATGATGGAAAGAAAACAATTTCCAAGCGAATAATGGTTACTCGTTAACCTCACTCATTTGAATCAGGGCGAATACTGCGTAATTTAACATGTCGCGGTATCCGCTCTCGATTCCTTCGCTTGCTAAAGTTTTGCCTGAATTGTCTTCGATCTGCTTAATTCTTAGAATTTTCATCAAGATTAAATCTGTGAAAGATGAAATGCGCATGTCGCGCCAAGCTTCGCCATAATCATGGTTCTTGGCCATCATTAAGTCTTTTGTTGTTTGAGCCTCAGATTTATACAAATCAATTGCTTCTTGTGCATTCAATTCAAGGGGGCTGTTTTCATTGAGTCTCAATTGAATGAGGGTGATGATGCAATAATTGATAATTCCAATAAACTCGTCTTCAATTCCCTCCCCCACTTTATTCACTCCTGTAACTTCAATGGTTCGAATACGTTGGGCCTTGATAAAAATCTGATCCGTTAAACTAGAAGTGCGAAGAATTCTCCAAGCAGTTCCGTAATCATGCGTTTTTTTTGAAAATAAATCAATGCACTTATTGATAACCTGGTCGTATTGATTTAAGGTATTGGGCTTAGAAGTTGTCATACAAGTTCAAATTCTTCATCTTTGCGCAAAGATAAGTCAACATGACACTGAATTTCTCAAGCCCATTAATCATGGGTATTTTGAACGCTACGCCCGATTCATACTTCTCTGCAAGTAGAATCAACGATTTAAAAAGTTTAGAAGTTCATGTGAATCAGATGCTTCTTGATGGTGTTGACATTATAGATATTGGCGGACAAAGCACCAGACCCGGGGCCACCAAAATCTCAGCAGATGAGGAGTGGTCGCGTGTTTCGCAAATGATATCATTTTTGACAACTGCTTTCCCCTCAGTACCCATTAGCATTGATACATTTTATGCTGAAGTAGCCGAGATGGCGCTTGATCTTGGTGTCGCAATTGTTAATGATGTTTATGCGGGAAGGGAATCCTCCAAAATTTATGAAGTAAGTCGGAGGTATGAAGCGTATTATGTGCTCATGCATTCCAGAGGCGACGCTGCGAGTATGAATACCTTGAATAACTATCACAATGTCACTGAGGAAGTAAAAATGTACTTTTCAAATGAAATACTTGAAAAGCAACTCTCCGCAGATGCAAAAATTATTTTAGATCCGGGATTTGGGTTTGCAAAAGATACCGAGCAGAACTTTGAATTGTTGAACAATCTCAATGGTTTTCAATCTTTCAATTGGCCTATTTTGGTTGGAATTTCTCGAAAAAAAATGATTCAAAATATTTTGAGTTGCTCCGCTGATGAGGCACTCAATGGTACAACAGCT
>CAYSEX010000003.1:0-68165 GCA_964430305.1 uncultured Chryseobacterium sp. | reverse complement strand
GCCAATATTCTTCGTGTCCATGATGTGAAACAGGCAAAAGAATGCGTTCAATTATTCCTTGCGCTCAACCGAAGCCAGGGTATTTTGCATTAAAGAAACTATGGTCATAGGCCCTACTCCGCCTGGAACAGGGGTTATGAAACTACACTTGGGTGACACCTCTTCAAAATGCACATCGCCAAGAAGACGATATCCCGATTTTTTTGATGTATCCTCAACTCGCGTAATGCCAACATCAACAACCACTGCTCCATCTTTCACCATATTCCCAAGTAAGAATTCTGGAATTCCAACTGCTGCAATTATGATATCTGCCGACTTACATATTTCCTCTATGTTCTGCGTTTTAGAATGACACAATGTAACGGTGCAATTGCCAAAAGGATGATTTCGTTGAAGTAAAATAGATATTGGAAGTCCTACAATGTGTGACCTTCCCAATACAACAGCGTGTTTTCCTGAAGTTTCAATTTTGTTTCGTTCCAGTAACGTAATTATTCCCATGGGTGTAGCAGGAAGAAACGTTTTCATGTTGAGCATCATTCTTCCCACATTTTCGGGATGAAAACCATCTACGTCTTTCATGGGATCAATAGCCAACAATATTTTTTTCTCGTTGATGTGTTGCGGAAGAGGCAGTTGAACAATGTACCCGTCAATATCTGGATTCAAATTCAGTTTTTCAATCTCAAATAACAAGTCATGCTCAGAAATATCTTCAGGCAAATGAATCAAAGTTGAATCAAATCCAACCTCATTGCACGCCTTTACCTTCGCATTAACATACGTTTGACTTGCACCATTATTGCCAACAAGAACAGCCGCTAAGTGTGGCGTTTTTTTATTTTCTGATTTTCGTTTTTCAACTTGTTCCTTCAATTCCAATTTAATGGTCTTCGAAAGGGATAATCCGTCAAGTAATTGCATGTCTTTTCAATTGATTTTCCAAAGTAACGAATGAAATTTTAAAAATCGAGGTAATTAGTTGGTGTACAAAATACACTTTCCTATATTTGATGCACATACAATGCATATGAGAAAAAAGCTTTACACCATTTTATTCGCTTTATTTAGTTTGAATTTGTCGGCTCAAATATTATCGTCAACACCGGCATTTCCCACTCAAACAGATCAAATTACCATTATCTACGATGCCACTTCAGGAAATGGCGATTTAACCGGATTCATTCCCATTTACGCACATACTGGAGTAATTTCTAGCAACAGTGCAAATGCCAATGATTGGCAGCATGTCATAGGAAACTGGGGAACAGCAGATCCCAACGTTGTTATGACCCCACTTGGAAACAACTTGCATCAAATTGTGATAACACCTCAAACGTTTTACGGATTGAATGTAGGTGAAACGGTTTCCAAACTCATGTTTGTGTTCCGGAATCAACAAGGAACTACAGTAGGAAGAAATGCAGATGGAAGCGATATTTACCTTGACATTTATCCTGCAGGTTTCAATGCTTCTTTATCGCAACCCATTAACAATTCACAGATTGTGAACGCGGGTCAGAATGTTGCCGTTGTAGCCAATGCATCTCAAGCCTGCAACATGACCATCTCAATGAATGGCAATGTGGTTGCTAATGGAAATGGTGTTACATCTTTGAATTATACGTTTAATCAATCTTCATCTGGAAGCTATGTTCTCTCGCTTTCGGCCGACAATGGAAGTGAAATAATTACAGACGAAAAGACTTTGATCATAATGCCCTCAATTCCTGTTGCGGCGTCACCTTCAGGAACTGTAGATGGAATTAATTATACATCGGGCAATTCGGTTCGACTTCAACTCTACGCCCCAAATAAAGATTATGTTTTCGTAGTTGGAGACTTTAATAATTGGGAACTCAATTTGAACTACCTCATGAATAGAACTCCAGATGGTTCAACCTATTGGTTAGACATTCCGAATCTTCAGTCTGGAGTAGAATATCGTTTTCAATATCACATTGATGCGGAAGGAATGCGTGTAGCAGATGTTTACGCGGACAAAATTTTAGATTATTGGAATGATCCATGGATCAGCGAAACTACCTATCCGAATCTCATTGATTACCCTGTAGGATTAACATCTGAACCTGTTTCGGTTTTCACAATCAACCCTCCTTCTTTCAACTGGACCGATCAAGCCTTTGTTCGTCCTGCCAAAAGTAAGTTGGTGGTCTATGAATTGTTGGTTCGTGATTTCTTAGAAGATCGTTCTTATCAGTCACTCAAAGATTCTCTTGATTATCTTGAAAACCTTGGTGTTACAGCCATTCAACTGATGCCAATCAATGAATTTGAAGGAAACAACAGTTGGGGTTATAACCCTTCATTTTATTTCGCTCCAGATAAGGCATATGGTACCGCTGAAGCATTGAAAACATTCATCAATGAAGCTCACAACAGAGGAATCGCAGTCATTCTAGATATTGCTCTGAATCATAGTTTTGGCCAGAACCCTATGGTTCGTATGTATTTCGATCCAAATGCAGGAGACTCTGGTCAGCCTACAGCCGAGAACCCTTGGTTCAATCAAACACCCAAGCATGATTTCAATGTAGGGTATGACTTCAACCATGAGAGTTCACGCACCCGAGATTTTTGTAAGCGTGTTCTTGCTTATTGGATGAACGAGTTTCATGTGGATGGATACAGATTTGACCTCTCAAAAGGATTTACACAAAACTACACCCTAGGTAACATTGGTGCTTGGGGAGCGTACGATCAAAGTAGAATTAATATTCTAACTGATTATTACAGTCATATTCAAGCCAATGAACCGGGCGCCTATCTTATTCTTGAGCACTTTGCAAATAATGATGAAGAAAGTACTTTATCTAGCAACGGCATGATGCTTTGGGGAAATTTGAATCATGAATACTCAGAAGGTTCCATGGGATACACCTCTAACTTCTCTTGGGGAAGCTACCAAAACAGAGGGTGGTCACAACCCCATTTAGTAACGTATGCCGAGAGCCATGACGAAGAAAGGCTTATGTACAAAAACCTGTTGTATGGGGCATCAAATGGTGGATACAACATTCAAGATCTAAATACAGCTCTAAAAAGACAAGAGCTTGCACATTGTTTATTACTCCCAATACCAGGTCCAAAAATGTTGTGGCAATTCGGAGAATTGGGATACGATTATAGCATAAATACATGTTCTGACGGAGTAACCATAAGTACCGGATGCAGAACTGATGCGAAACCTGTTCGTTGGGACTATCTCACCAATCAAAACAGAATGCATTTATACAAAATAACCGCTGCATTGAATAACTTGAAAAAGACCCAAGCATTATTCAGTACAACCAATTACAACATAGATCTTGGTGGTTTTGGTAAACGAATTCACTTAAATGGAACCACTCAAAATGCAGTTGTAGTTGGAAATTTCCAAGCTACTGCGCTCACCATGGTACCTGGATTCCAGCATACGGGTACGTGGTATGATTACTTTTCGGGAAATGCTTTCGAAGTATCTGACTTAAACAATGGATTCTACTTCGAACCTGGTGAATACCATATTTATACCGATTACCAACTTCCACTTCCCGATCTGAACACGTCTATGGAAGAAATCATGAGCATAGCACAATCGGAATTTATGATTTGGCCCAATCCAACAAGTAATGAATTGAACCTTGCGTTTGAAATGAGCCACGCCGGACAAATTCAAATTCAAATTTTAGATTGCGTTGGAAGAACCATTCAACACGAGATCTCTCCGGCCCTTTCCGGAATGAATACCAAAAAACTGAATTTGTCTGATTTGCATTTGCAACCGGGCGTATACTTCGTTTCGGTCATTTCAAATGGAAAAAAACAAACCGCACCGTTTTATTTTCAGAATTAACACCTGTTGAGAAAGTGTATATTGTACACACTGTAAAATTGATATATTCGCATTCGAACTTAACCTAAACAATCAATATGAACCACTTGTATAAATTTGGACTAGTACTGTTCGGTATTGTGGTTGGTCTAAGTACCAGTTATGCCCAAAAAGTAACTGGGAAAGTTCTAGACCAAGACAATAAACCGGTACCTGGTGCAATCTTAATGATTCCTGGAACTGCCATTGGAACGGCTTCCGACGGATCGGGAATGTATACGTTGAATACCGGCGCAGGAAACTTTACCATTGAAGTGAAAACTCTCAATTTCGAAACGGTAAAACAAAGTGTCACGGTAAAAGACAAGGAAACGGTTAATTTGAATTTCCAACTAACCACAACCTCCATGACCTTAGACAACATTGAAATTGTTGGTTATGGCGTAGAGCGAAACAGACCAGGCACTGGATCTGTTGCCAAAATTTCCGGTAAGGACATCACAGCCATTCGTACTCCGAGTTTTGAAGCAGCTTTACAAGGTCAAGCAGCAGGTCTTCAAATCTCACAAGGATCAGGAATTGCAGGTTCCGGGTCTTTGGTGAGAATTCGAGGTATTGGTTCCATATCGGCTGGTGGTGACCCTTTATATATCATTGATGGTATTCCAATGACGCAAGATTATTTCCTTCGTGGAAACAGCGGTGCCATGAATAACAATCCATTGGCCACTATTAATCCGAGTGATATTGAAAAGGTTGAAGTAAGAAAAGACGCAGCTGCAGCAGGTGAATATGGTTCACGAGCAGCCAACGGTGTAATTATCATAACTACCAAAAGAGCGAAGGAAAAAGGATGGAAGTTTGAGTACGGCGTTAACAGTGGAATTTCTACCCCTGCCTCAAGACCAAACATGCTTAACACCGAAGAATATTTGCGTATTCGTCAAGAAGCATGGGAAAATGATGGAGGAACCGGATATGTTTGGCTTCCTAATTTTACATCGTCAACAGATGATGCTGCAACACGAAAAGCGGCATACATGAATGCAATGAAAACAGATACCGATTGGGTGTCTCAAACCATTGGAAGAGGAAGTAAATACGGAGTTAATTTCGGTGGAAGATACGGAGCTAAAAATGCCAGTGTTTATTTTTCAATGGCCTATGATAACAACGAGAGTTTCCTACTTGGAAATAGCTACAAGAGAATTGCTGCGCGTGTTAATCCAGAGTTTAAACTTGGAGATAAACTTCGTTTGAATCTTTCATTATCTGGCACACGCGGGCTAAACAAACGTGTTGATGCGGCCTGGAGTGGCGGATTGGGTGATGCCATGTCGAACGCCCTTCCCTTCTACCCTGTGCAAGATTCAACGGGTGCCTTCTATTATTGGAGAGATGAATTTGGAAACGTAAAAAATCCGGTGGCATACCGCGAACAGTTGCGTTGGACAACCGTTGAAGATCGAATGATCAACACTGCTCGTTTAATTTATATGCCTGTAAAGAATGTTATTTTCGTTGCAACCGGTGGATACGATTGGATGCAAATTGGCGAAAACAGACTAACTCCTGCCACCTTTGACTTATCGAACGGTCAAGGAAGTTATAGTCGTGATGAACGAATTGTTCGAAACAAAAGCACCAACATTACCGGAGAATGGGGAAAAGAAATTGCAACTGACATGAATTTCTCGGCATTAGTAGGATTCGAATATCAAACATCGAAAACTGAATTCAGCAATAACTATATCCCAAATTTAACAGACGCTTACACCGAGTTATCAGACATCTCAGATGTACCAGAAACACAGGTAGTACGCAACGTATACAACCCAACTGAATTTAGTTTCATGGGATTCTTTACTAAAATGAAATGGGACTACAAAGGAAAGTACTTTGTTGAAGGCACCTTCCGTAGAGACGGTAGCTCTCGATTCGGAGTGAATAACAAATTCGGTAACTTCCCTTCTGCCTCTGCTGGATGGATTATCTCAGAAGAAAATTTCCTAAAAGACAGTAAAAAAATCAATTTCATGAAGCTTCGTGCTTCTTGGGGCTTAACAGGAAACTCAGATATTCCAGCCAATGCACAGTATGCGTTATATTCAGCTGTGAATAACGGTATTTTCTACAACCAAGATTCCATTATTTTCCCACAACAAGCCGGTAACCCCAATTTGAAATGGGAGACTACTTCTAACTTCAGTGTAGCACTTGAAACAGGTTTCATGGAAGACAGATTCACTGTCATTCTTGAAGGATACCGCAAATACAGTAAAGATGTTTTGATGAACGTAAGTTTACCTGCGTCTACCGGATTCACAAATTTCTGGGACAACGTTGCCGAAGTTAAGAACATGGGTATTGAGCTCACTACCATCATCAATTGGTTCAAAGGAAAAGAGTTCGGCATGAAAACCAACTTCAACATTTCATACAATTACAATGAATTGGTTAGCATTGGAAATTATACTCCCGACGCCGTTTCAGGAGGCACCAATGACTCTCGTGTAATTGTAGGCAGACCTATAGGTTCATTCTACATGGTTCAATTCAGTCACATTGATCCAACCAATGGTCAACCCATGTATCTAACGCCTCAGGGCAATCTTACAGATGATTATGACAACAGCATTCGTAATTATGTAGGATCAGGATTACCAAAATGCATAGGAGGTTTAACTCAATCATTCACATGGAAAAACTTCAACTTGAGTGCTTTGTTTACTTACAGTTTAGGTGCGAAAATTTTCGATTCAAGTGCAAAACGTCAGCTTGGTGTTGTAACCAGTTGGAACATGAGAGAAGAAATCTTGGATCGTTGGAGAGAGTTTGGTGATGAAACAAGCTTTGGCCGATTGACATTAGATGAAACCTCATACGGTTTGCCAGATGGGTTCCCATGGTGGAATACCTCCATGTTCATTTACAAAGCAGATTATCTACGTTTGAGAAATTTGTCATTGGACTATACACTTCCTGCAAGTTGGACCAAGTCTATGAAGATGACCAACGTCACTGTGGGTGTTAGTGCTACCAATGTATTTACAATTACCAACTTCCCAGGTTTAGATCCAGAAGTTGTTCGCGATTTTGAAAATGCACAGGATAGAAACTTAAGTCCAAATGTGACTTACCTTACTCCAATGCAAGAGCGTAGCTTCAACATTCGTTTAAATGCTAACTTCTAATGAAATCTGAAATGAAAAAGATATTAATTACCTCACTTACATCTCTTACAATCATAGGAGCTTTTGTATCTTGTGAAAAGTTTTTAGAATACCCGCCTTCGGGTGCTATTCTAGCCGAAGATGCTCTGAAAACGCCTGCAGATGCACAAAAATTATTGGTAAGCTGCTATGACGTGTTAGCGAATTTGTACGACGGGAAAGTACAAAACATCAACGAACTCATGGGTGATAATCTAGCCGAACCCAATGGTCTTGATTTCAATGCGATCTACAATCGCGAAACCAATTTCTTCACCCCTACTACCAATGGTGTTTACGGTGATTTTTATTACGCCGTTTATCGTTGCAATTCATTGCTGAAAAATTTCGATTTAATAGAAGGATTAACAGCAGAAGAAAGAACTCGAATGGAGGCTGAGGCCAAATTCATCCGTGCTTTCTGTCATTGGGGTGTGGTAAAATTGTACGCACAGCCATATGGCGCTACACCTACCAATAATCACTTGGGTATCATCATTCGCAGCGAAGCTAGCAATGAACCTTTACCTAGAAACACGGTCGCAGAAGTATACGCTTTCATTCTATCAGATCTTGCTTTTGCAATTGAAAATTTGCCCACAAGCAATGGGAACTATGCGAACAAAGATGCTGCTACTGCGCTAATGGGAATGGTTTATTTCCAAATGAATGATTTTCAAAATGCCGTGAATTACATCAATCAGGTGGTAGATAATTATCCAATGTCTGACACACTCGATCGATTCCCTGATAACCCAGGTGTTAACCCAGAAATTATTTTTGGTATTGTAAGTTCAAACCCTGGAGCAGCACATATTGATCAACGTACAGATAATTTTGTTGGAAACTACAATTCTGGCGGAGCACTTCCTCCGAACTTAATGTTCAACAATGATTTCTACAACTTCGTGAATCTGAATAGTGCTGATGATCGCTTGGGTTGGATGCAAGCAGATGGAGGTAAATACAGGAACTTAAGATTTAAAGACAAAATATTTTTCAATATTCCAATTATCTATACTTCTGAGTTACGTCTTATTCGTGCTGAAGCACTTGCCGAATTAGGTCAAGATCTTGGAACTGCTATTGACGACATCAATTCAATTCGCGATAGAGCATTTGGAATTGGTTTAAACGACTTAGATGCCAGTTCAACAGCGGCTCAAATCATTGATGCAGCGCGCAGAGAGTATAGAATTGAAACCATGGGAGAAGGAAAATGGGTAGACCAACTCAAAAGACGAGGCGCCAAAGGTGAGAATATCATTGTAAGAGGAGCACCTTGGAATTGTGACGGAATGGCTCTTCAATTCCCAAATAGTGAATTTACTTCTGCCCTATTTGTAGGAAATCCGGAAGGAGGTTGTCAATAATTAATACATGAACGTTATGAAATACACAAAATATTTTTTCATTGCTGCATTAGCAAGTTCAATTTTCTTCTCATGCAAACCAGAGACCTGTGCCGAATTAGGCGAAACCACTGATAAAGTGAAAGGCATGGGTGGAACATGGGAACTCACTACTTTCATACAACAAGATCCAAATAATCCCGTACTCGAGCAGCGCGATTTGAGTGAGTTCTATGTTGTTGAAGGAATTACTCCTATGCAAATTCAACTCAATGTAGATTCATTGACTTACCAAGTAACCAATACCGTGGGTAGAAACTTCTTCGGAAATGCTGGAACCTGGTCTTTGGATGACTACGTGGCCCCTTCATCTATTACTTTAATGAATGCCAACGATACCATTGAACTCTTTTTAGGAAGTATGGTATTGCCTCAAAGTGAAAACATGAGTTTCGAAATGCATCGTGTTTGCTCTTCTGACCAATTTAAAAATGTCATTTACAAGTTTAACTTCAAACGAATCTAGTTCTATGAAAAATATATTTGCACTCATAGCATTGAGTATTGCCGCTCTGAATTCTTTCGGACAGGCTGCTTTCGTTTTTCCATCGCCAACAAATGCCAATGGCACAGTTGATATTTACATTGATGTTGCACAAACCACAGGCGGATTAAAAGCCATCTTGAATAACCATCCAGATGCGCAAGATTCTGTCTATATGTGGACATGGCAACCCGCAGGTCCAGCATGCGGCAATGGCGAGTGGGGAAATTCGAATGATTGTATGTTGTTAACTCAAGTTCAAGGACTCTTGTATAAAATGACAGTTGTACCAACTCAATTTTATTCAGGAATTACTCCTTTGAATTTATATCAAACAGGAATTTCATGCTTGGCAAAATTGAAAAGCGGTTATGCATATGCTGATGATGGTGTTGGAGAGGCGAAAACAGAAGATTTACATATTGATATTGTTCCCGCATTATGTGCTGACAGAATTTGTCTGTTTCCAGAGGCTGCTAAGCAAGATGATTTCTTGAGTATTACCTATGACAACCTTCAAGAAACAGATGCCAATCTTCAAAATCTCGGTACCGACGAATGTTACATTTTCCTTCGTGCATTCACTGGCAGCTTTACCTATTTCGATGTGGCAATTGCTGCAAATGTTACTTCTACTCCATCGCTTAAAATGAAAGACATTGGAGGTGGAAAATTCAGAATCACATTTATACCTGAAGAATTCATCCCTGTTCCGGCAGGATCTACCATTACTAAATTGGCATATTACATTGTGAAGCCAGGGTATACTCCAAATCCTCCACCCTATATTTATTATGTTCCTTTGAACTGCGATTAAAAAAAAGGGCTTCGGCCCTTTTTTTCTGAGTTTACCTTACCTTCGTTCTATGCAAATAGATCGATTAACTAAAATTGTTTCCACAACCATTTTGGGTGTGAGCATTATTGTGGCTTGTTATGTTTTCATGAATGGATACAAACAACGCAACAATACAGAAAATGCCATACATGTGACTGGAATGGGTACAAAAGACTTTGATTCAGATTTGATTGTTTGGAGAGGAAGCTTCTCTAAAATGAATTTTGATTTACCAGCAGCATCTGCTGCATTAGATACAGATAAAAATAACATCAAAAACTATCTGGTTTCAAAAGGTGTTAACGAATCTGAAATTGTCTTTTCCGCGGTAGATATACAAAAGCAATTTGATGATGTGCGCAATGGAAATGGCGATGTGGTAAGCTCTGTTTTTATTGGTTATATTCTTTCTCAAAGCGTGACCATTGAAAGTCAAGATGTAAATCGAATAGAACAAATCTCTCGTGAAGTCAGTGAATTAATCAATACAGGTGTAGAATTTTACAGCGAAGCCCCCGAATTCTATTACACCAAACTGGCTGAACTAAAACAACAAATGGTAAAAGAAGCTACAGAAGATGCACGCATGCGCGCCGAAAAAATAGCAGAAGCATCTGGCAGTGAACTCGGGAATTTAAAAAACGCCGAAATGGGTATTTTTCAAATTGTTGGACAGAATTCAAATGAAGATTATTCTTGGGGTGGCACATTCAATACCGGCTCAAGAAGAAAAACTGCATCGATAACTATGCAATTGGAGTTTGAAATAGATTAATTTTGCAGGAAACCTAAATCAAGAAACCTTGGATATTATTGAAATTTTAGCAATCACAGCTATTGCTCTTTATGGCTTTTTTCTATTGTTCATATTCGTTTATTCAATTGTTCAGCTTAACCTAGCCGTACAATTTGTTCGTAAACACAATAAGAAACAAATTAAACCGGAACTTTCAGATGATGAGCTACCCATTGTAACCATTCAACTGCCTGTATACAATGAGTTATATGTAATTGAACGATTAATACACGCCTGCTGCGAGTTCGATTATCCAAAGGAGAAACTTGAGATTCAGGTTCTCGACGATGGGAATGATGAATCGGTTGAAATAGCCGCAAGACTTATTGCAGAAAAACAAAAGCTCGGTATTGATATTCAACATATTCGCAGAGAGGATCGCAAAGGATTTAAAGCCGGCGCGCTTGCATACGGACTCACCATTTGCAAAGGGGAATTTACCGCAATCTTTGATGCTGACTTTGTTCCAAGAGCAGACTTTTTAAGACAAACTATTCCATTCTTCTACAGCGGAGATAAAATTGCCGTGGTTCAAACACGCTGGGAACATTTAAATGAAGATTACTCCGTTCTAACAAGACTTCAAGCATTTGGTTTGGATGCTCACTTTACTGTAGAGCAAATTGGAAGAAACTTCAGTGATCACTTCATTAATTTTAACGGAACAGCTGGTGTTTGGAGAAAAGAAGCCATTGCAGATGCAGGTGGTTGGGAAAGCGATACAATTACCGAAGATTTAGATTTGAGTTATCGTGCTCAATTAAAAGGTTGGAATTTCGTTTATCTTCCTGCCATTGGATCTCCTTCCGAATTACCCGCTGAAATGAATGCACTCAAGGCACAACAATTCAGATGGACCAAAGGTGCAGCAGAATGTACGCGAAAAAACTTAGGAAAAGTTTTCAAAGCCAAAAATCTTGGCTTCGCTCATAAAGTGCATGCGAGTTTTCACCTTATGAACAGCTTGGTATTTTTAAGCATTCTCGGAACTTCGCTATTAAGTATACCTATGTTATTCATCAAACACTATTTCGATGGAAAACATGGATACATGGATTTATCTTGGGCATTTTACGTAGCCTCATTCTTCCTTGTGAGCTTTTTTATACTTGGATTCTTCTATTGGGTATCTCGACCGCCACAACCTTTCTTTCAAAAACTTGGCAGATTCGTTATTGACTTCCCTCTATTCCTTGCTGTAAGTATGGGGCTTTCGCTTCACAACGCCGTTGCAGTTATTGAAGGTTTAACAGGTAAAAAATCTGCATTCGTACGCACCCCAAAATTTGCAATCAGCACCGGAAAGCAAGGCACATGGACCGATAAGAAATACCGTGCAATTAAAATATCTCCGTTAACAGTTCTAGAGTTTATTTTCCTTCTCTATTTCGCCGGAGGTTTGGTTTGGCCATTCCTGCTTTCTGCCTCTGAAAGCCATGTTACTCTAACCGATTTCGGTCTTATGCCTTTTCACATCATGCTTACCATTGGATACTTCTACGTGACTTATTTCAGTGTGAAACATGCTAGAAGCTAATCCTATGAAACGAATACTCTCATTCTTTTTTGTTGCTCTAACAGCCAGCTTAGCAGCACAACCTTGTATCAATGGCATGGCTGGAAACTACCCATGTGAAAACATGGATCTTCTAGCTCATGTGACTTTGTCTCAAATGAACGCCAACCCGAATACGGATAACACCAATGACATTTGGGGATGGGTAAGTCCAATTACAAATAAAGAATATGCTTTGGTTGGCGTTTCAAATGGTTTAGCCATTTTTGATGTCACCTCGCCAACTACACCGCTGTATCTAGGTACACTTCCACCCCATACTGGAAACAGTCTTTGGAGAGATGTTGAGACGTTGGGGCATTACGCTTACATTGTATCTGAAGCGGGTGGACATGGTTTACAAGTACTCGATTTACTTCAACTTGACAACGTAACCAGTCCAACTACATTCTCAGAAACTGCTTATTACGGTGGGTTTGGAAATTGTCACACCTTGAATATTGATCCGGTTAGCCAAATTCTTGTGGCTATGGGAACAAACACCTTTAGCGGTGGATTGCATTTAGTAGACATTTCAAATCCGCTTCAGCCTACTTTATTAGGTGGTTTCAGTGAGGCTGGATACACTCATGATGGATATATTCTAACCTACAATGGACCCGATACAAACCACATTGGAGATGTTATAGTAGTTGCGTGTAATGGAAATTCTGGATATGGCGTTGTAACTGTAAATGTATCTGATCCTACTGATTGTATTCTTCTCGATTCTTATGATTACCCTGAAACAGGATATACACACCAAGGGTGGTTTTCGAAAAATGGAAGGTATTTCTTGGTAAACGATGAATTAGATGAACAACAACTCGGCACTCCCACACGTACGCACATTTTCGACCTCAATGACTTAGATAACATTGCATACATGCAATTTTATGAAAGCACCAATCCAAGTATTGATCATAACTTGTACATCTTGGATCAATTTGTATATGAAAGCAATTACAGAAGTGGTGTGCGCGTGCTTGATGCCATTCGCGTTAGCCAAGGCATACTGAACGAAGTTGGATTTTTTGATTTGTATCCACAAAATGACATGCCTCAATTCAGTGGTACTTGGAGCAATTATGGCTATTTACCCAGCGGAATAAACTTAGCTACAAGCATGTATGATGGGTTCTTCATTACAAAACCCACGTTGTTATACCTAAATCAAACCAACTATAGTTTTTGTGAAAACACTTCAGACACACTGGAGTTGAAGATAAATGCGGACCTGCAATTTCCATTAACAGCAACAATAAACGGACTTCCAATTGAAGCTAATTTTGTTGGTGGGACAGTAACAGGTACCGGTATCTACTCTTTTTTATTGAGTAACATGAACAATGTAGCTCCAGGTATGTATAACGCTCATTTGGTACTAACAACCATTTTTGGTGAATCGTATGAAATTCCATTTCATGTTGAAGTGGGAAGTAATATCTCTGCAGTGCAAACCATTGCGAATCCAACAGCCCCTACTGTTCAAGAAACAGGAACCGATTACCTATTCACATGGCAAGCCATTGCAGGTGCTTCGGGTTACGTTTTCGAATTAACAGTAGATGATCCCACTTTCACTTCTTTGCTTTACACTTCCAATACTGTAACTAATGAAATCTACTTGCCTTTCAATTTCGCTTTTGAAACAGGTAAAACGTATTACTGGAGAGTGTATGGTACAAACGCTTGTTCTAGTTCAATTCCTGCCCAAGGACTTTCATTCAACTGGCTGCCAATTGGCGTAAATGAAATGGTCAATACTTCCATTTCAATCTACCCGAATCCGGCGAACCACGAGGTCTTCATTACAACACCAAATAAAGGTGTTCAAAACATACAAATATTCGATCTGCAAGGAAGATTAGTCTTGAATGAAATGAGTCAATGCTCTAGAACTACCCGTGTTGATATTGAATCGTTGGCCGTTGGGGTCTATGTAGTAAAGGTTGGAAACGCACTTGCTAAATTGAGTGTGAACTAGGAAATATTTTCCCCGGATTCAATATTCCATTGGGATCGAATACTTGCTTGATTTGCTTCATGAGATTCAATTGAATTTCATTGAAGGCAATAGGCATGTAATCCTTTTGAACAAATCCAATTCCGTGTTCGCCACTTAATGTTCCATTTAAAGAAACAACCAATTCAAAAATTTCCTTAATGGCATTAGGTAACTCTTGACTCCATTGTTCATCGGTCAATTGTACTTTAAGTATATTCACATGTAAATTACCATCACCAGCGTGTCCATAGCAAACACTCTGAAAACCATATCTTGAACCTATCTCTTTTACACCTCGAAGTAAAACAGGCAATTCAAATCGTGGCACCACGGTATCTTCTTCCTTATAAATGGAATGTGATTTAACCGCCTCACCCACTTTTCTTCTCACCTTCCATAACTTTTCTTTTTGCTCATGGTCTTCGGCAAAGAGAACTTCACCCACCTCAAACTTTTCCAATACATCTAATATCTTTTCGCATTCCAACATCAAGGAAGCTTCATCTGTGCCATCAACCTCAATAAGAAGATGCGCTTCTACCCCAGTCAAATCAACCTGCACATCATCTACAAACTGCAGCGTGTAAGCTATTGCATCACGTTCCATAAATTCCAAGGCACTGGGTGTTATTCCCGCACGAAAAATGGCGCTCACCGCAGCACATGCATTTTCTGCACTTGGAAACGGAGCCAAGAGTAATTTGTTAAACGGCGGAAGAGGTACAAGTTTCAATACCGCTTTTGTAATGATCCCCAGCGTTCCTTCACTACCTACCATGAGCTGAGTGAGGTTGTATCCGGTTGAGTTCTTCAGTGTATTGGCCCCAGTCCAAATCACATCACCATTGGCCAAAACAACTTCTAAATTCAATACAAAATCTTTTGTTACACCATATTTTACTGCATGGGGTCCACCACTATTTTCAGCAAGATTTCCACCTATACTGCAAGATCCTCTACTCGCTGGATCAGGAGCATAATACCACCCTTTCTTTGCACATTCCTCCTGAAGTACCTGAGTTATAACTGCAGGTTCTACCGTTACCTGACCATTGTTTTCATCAATAGAAATAATCGTATTCAAACGTTCTAAACTCAAGCCAACTCCTCCATGAACACACAAAGCTCCACCACTTAAACCGGTTAAAGCACCTAAAGCTGTTACCGGAATTTTTTCAGCATTGCAATATTTCAGTATCGATGCAACTTCTTTCGTATTGTTAGGAAGCAAGACTACATCAGCAAGAAACACATAATTCTCTGTTTCATCCGAAGCATAGCCAATCCTTTCTTCCTCAGTCATCTTAATTTGCTCAGGTTGAAGAAGTCCTGTAAAATATTGTAGATGTTCTGAATTTATCATGCCCGCAATATTCATCGATTTTCAATCTGAATCACGAAACCTGAACATAAAAATTCACTTTTCAATGTTTGCTTCTTTGTTTTCTGATGTATCTTGCGAACAAATCTTAATCAATTAAAATGAAAAAATTTCTTTTTTTAGCTGCTGTAGTAGCTCTTGCATCTTGTCACGATCCAAAGAAAGATGCTGAAAAAATTTGTGGACTTTTAAAGGAAAAGTCTGAGGCATTAAAGTCTGGTAACGATATTTCTTTGGCAGTTGCTCAAGGTCAAATCGATGCTTATATGGACGAAGCGAAGAAGAACTATGAAGGTGACAAGTTGAAAGAATTTGAAAGCGCATTAAAGCCATGTCAAGATGAGGCTGCTGCTGCTGAAATTGCTGCTGACGTGAAGAAAGTTTGTGATATCTACAAGCAATATATGGAAGCAATGATGTCTAGCGACACTACTAAAATTGAAGGTTTAGAAGATAAAATGGACGCTATTGCAAAAGAACTTGAGCCGAAGTACAAAGACGGTACTGAAAACGGTAAAAAATTCGAAGCAGAACTTGCTAAGTGTTTGAACTAATTTTCAGAGAATCTATTTTCATAAGAAAGGCCCCGATTGGGGCCTTTTTTATTTCTGAACATTGATGATGATCTGATCTTTTGGTAATTGAACATCAGTATTACCCTCATACAATACAGCCGTTGAAACACCTGCAGCTTGATGCGATGAGATTGACCATTGCAAGTTATTCAATCGCCACTCGTCTACAAAAGAAACAGCATTTCCCTGACTGCCCATTGCCACGTATTGAACAACCATTCCATTCGCAGTTAACTGAACAAAGGCTGTCTTCAACTGCGGTTTCATTTCATTCTCAACGGGCGCAGCAAACCAAGGTTTCTCTAAACTATCTCCACTTAAAAATAACGTCAACACATTTCGAAGGTCATTCGAAGTGTATCCCAACATTTTCGTGAGCCAACACGTTCCATTCACACACCCCGTCTCATAACGAAAAGCATAATAGGCCAATACCGCTTTTTGCTCTCCAGTTAACTGCGTTAAAAATGCCTCATCTAAAATAAGTTCATGGTCATCAGTTCTCTGAAAAACTAGACTTCGATTTTTTCTAATTGGCAAAATGCGTTTGCAAATCACCAAATCCTTGGCTCGTTCTATGACATCAACCGTTCTGTCCATTATAGCCTCTCCAATATCGGTACTCAATTTCAATTGTGACATGGAACTTAAATCGCATTTCCAATTCAACTGACCATCAGTGCTTTTGAGTTGAATGGAGCTCCAATCCGCATTTGGTTCATACTTTCCTAAGAAAGTCTTTATTCCTTCTTTCGCACCTAACTTTTTAGAATACAAATAGAAAGAACTATCTTGTTTAAGTTTTAATTGATACACCATACCACCATCATTCGTCCAGAGCGTATCTTCAAAAGCGCCAACCAACTCGGTAGATTTTGATGCAACCGGCGGGGTGCTCGAATTCGTGCATGCCTGATACACAAGCACGGTTAATACAAGAATATAAATGACCTTTTTCATAAATTCAAAAGTACAACCTGTTCATATTTTAACACCCCTCAAACGAAAATAACTTCATTGATTTCTTACTTTCGCAAGAATGGAACAATCCAATTTCGATGTAAACAATTTTGATAGTATTCGCCCGTACAATGACGAAGAATTAAAGCTCGCTATTGAACGTATTCTTTTGGTGCCTGAATTCTATAAAATGATGAAATGGGTTTATCCTGGTTTGAGTAAATCGGCCATTCAACGTATGATGCGCGATGTGCGAACGGTAGATGAATTTCAAAGTGAAATCAGTGGGCCTGCATTTAAAATGGCCATTCAGACAACAACTAGTGGATTATCGTTCACCAATTTTGAATCGTTAAGCAAAGAGCACGCGTATTTGTTTTTAAGCAATCACAGAGATATTATTCTTGATAGCGCCATATTAAATGTTAGTCTGCTTGAACAAGGATTCAAATCCACGCAAATAGCTATTGGTGATAATTTGCTACGTCAACAAGTGATTGAGGATATTGTGCGTTCGAACAAAAATTTCATTGTCAACAGAAATGTGAGTGCAAAAGAGATTTTCTATTATAGCCAACGACTTTCAAATTACATTTCTAAAACAATTGATCAAGACAACACCTCCATTTGGATTGCACAGCGAGAGGGTCGAAGTAAAGATGGTGATGATAGAACGGCTACCGGGTTGTTGAAAATGTTTGCCATGAGTGGTACCAATATAGAAGATACACTTCTTAAATTGAACATCATTCCAATGGCCGTATCCTATGAATATGACCCCTGCGATTTGTTAAAAACCAATGAGCTTATGCACATAAAGCAATTTGGAGAATACGAAAAGAAATCGGGTGAAGATTTTCTCTCAATGCTCAAGGGAATCACAGGACACAAAGGGCATGTGAACATTACCATGGGTAATGCCTTAAATTCAGACATTGAGCACATGCGCTCTATAGTAAACAAAAACGAAAAGTACCGCTACCTTACTGCTGCCATAGATAAGCAAATGCATCAGATTTATCATTTGTGGCCAACCAACTACATTGCATATGATCTGCTGAATGGCACCAAAGATTTCAAGGATCATTACAGTCAAATTCAAAAAATAGCGTTTGGAAATTACATTCGTGCTAACGCATTCAAACTTTCTTTGAATAGAAAGAAAACAAAACTTCCCAAAGAGAATTTCTTAAGTATTGCAAAAGAAATTATGCTGCAGATGTATGCAAATCCTGTAGTAAACAGCAGGTCGAATTAGGTCGTTTTGTAAGATTTCATTGTTCCCGAAAACAGATCCATTCCCCGAATTTCACAATCCAATTTTCCGTTCAACGTTTTTAATTTCTTTTTAGGTCGAAGTCCAATGGCATGCAACGCCTCAGTATCACTTGAAATAATCCAAACTTCACAACCCTTGTAATGGTGCTTTAAAACGTGACCCAACTGCTTGTAGATCGCATTTAAATCATCAATCTCCATACGTTCACCGTAGGGTGGATTAATGAAAACAACCTCATTCTCATGTTCAATTCCATCTTCAAAAAAATCTTTTCGAACCAAATCAATACAGTCCGGTTTTGGCAATTGTGCAATATTCTTCCAAGCTACAGTCAACTGCTTTTCATCAATGTCACTCCCCCATAGTTTAACAGTAGCGGTGGAATTAATTTCATTTTGTGCCTTGCTCAAAACATCTTTCCAACTGGAATCAGAGTAATTCTTCCAAGTTTGAAAATTGAACGACCGATTCAAATATTGGGCAGGCCAATTAAAAGCAACATAAGCCGCTTCAATTAGTAAGGTTCCTGACCCCGCAAATGGGTTATAAAACGATTTCTCTCCTTTCCATCCGCTTTGACGAATCATACCCGCCGCTAAGACTTCATTCATTGGCGCTTCACCCCCACTCTTTCTGTATCCACGCTGATTCAGTGATCTTCCACTGCTGTCCATGCTAATCTGAACACGATCTCTATTTACCAATAAATGAATTTGAACATCTGGATTAGCCGTATCTACATTGGGTCTTGATCCGTATACTTTTCTTAATCGGTCCGCAATGGCATCCTTCAGTTTCAGGGATGCAAAATGAGCATGACGGAATTGCAAAGAGCTTACTTGTGGATCAATTGCAAAAGTGGTCTCTGGATCTAACCAATCTTCCCAAGGGAAATTCAACGCATTCAAGTAAAATTCATCGATACTACCAAAAGAATACGCATGTACAGGAACTAAAACGCGAAGGGCCAGGCGTGAACAATAGTTGACCTTGTATAACACATCCAGTTCACAAGTACCTTGAACTATTCTATTCCCTTCTTTTAAATCACTAACACCGAGTTGTTCCAATTCTTGCTTCAACAAAAATTCAAAACCTTGTAAACATCTTACTGCTATTTGCATACGATTATCCTCCCGCCTTTTTTGCTTGGTATCCTAAATTGAGTAAAATCTGAATTACCTTATCTCTATGGTCACCTTGAATTATTATCTCCTGATCTTTAACACTTCCACCCGTACCACATTTAGTCTTTAACATCTTTCCGAGCACCTCCAAATCTTCGTTCGTTCCCACATAGTCTCTAACAATGGTGGCGGTTTTTCCACCTCTGTGATTTTTTTCCAACCACACTTTCAGCTTTTGATCCTTGTTATCAATGGACTCTTGTTCGGCACTTTCATTCTCAAAGGCAAAGTTCGGATTGGTGCTGTAAACCATTCCACCAAGGTCGTCTAATGAATTAGATTTCTTCTTGCTCATTGTCTTGTAGATTAATTTTACTTCTCGATTTCAATGATTCATACTCACGTTGAATATTCAAAAAAGCATAAATATCATAAATCATATGCGCAATTGCTGCGGAAATTAAACCACTATAGGCCCCTAACAAGCCTAAGCCAATTCCCATTGACCAAAGTGCCAAACCAAATACGAGATGCGCAGAAGATTTAACGCTTATATATCCATGCAAGGCAATGAATAAAAACGCTGTAAAAAACACTCCCAACCATGGCTGTAGCATTCCTCGAAACAAAATCTCTTCACCAAAGCCCGCACAAAAAGACAAAAAAACTATTTCTTGCAGGGTCAACTGATATCCGCCCAACTGTAGGGTAAACTTAGATTGAACTTCGTTCAAATATTCCCACTTGCTCATAAAAAAAGCCAACAGCATCATACACCCACCACCTGCAATTCCAATTAATATTTGAATACCAATTGAAAACTTGCCAACCAAAACGGGAATCAAAAATGACGTGAAATTGAATTGATATAAAACAAACGTTATGACCAACGGTATGAGCAAGGTTGCAATTCCCATGCGCATGAACATTTCTTTACTCAAATTCATATGCACAAATGTAATGGCTGTACCTTTGTTTTATGGATTTTATTGGACAACCATTAACGCAATATTGTGAACAACATTCATCATCTGAATCTGAATTACTTCAAAACCTTGCAAAAGAAACATGGCAGAAGGTAATTAATCCGCGCATGCTTAGTGGATCACTTCAAGGTGCATACTTGAAATTCATATCCAAACTGGTTCAACCACGTAGAATTCTAGAAATTGGAACCTATACGGGCTATAGCGCACTTTGTTTGGTTGAAGGATTGAAGGAAAATGGTGAACTTATAACATTAGAAGAAGATGATGAGCTGTCTTATTTTCATCAGAAGTATTTTCCTCAACATTCCAAAGGGAAGTTGATTACCACAAAATATGGCGATGCGAAAAAGACCATGAACGAAATTGACGGTGAATTTGATCTCATATTCATTGATGCCGACAAGCAAGGATATAACCAGTATTGGGATTGGTGTTCAAAACATGTAAGCTCATTTGGAGTCATTCTTATTGACAATGTTCTATGGAATGGGAAAGTTATACAACCCCTTGTTGAAAAGGATTTAGACACGCAAGTACTGCTGGATTTAAACAGAAAAATTCAGGAAGACGAACAATTTGAGAACGTTTTACTTCCACTTCGAGATGGTATGATGATGGTTAAAAGAAAAGGTAATGAAAATCATTGAATGGTCAATTCCTGAATTCAAGTCCTTTCATATGGCCTCAAAAGCCTTAATGCAATTGAAAGCATCTGATTTCACGCATATACTCTTACTTCCCTTCTTTGAATCACAGGAGTCTCCTTATTGCATTACTTCGCACAATACGATTAAACCTGATTTCGGAAATTGGAATGACTTCGAATCCTTTTGCAAATTAGCCAACGGTTTAAATCTAAATATTGGTGTGGACGTGGTATTGAATCACGTTTCGCCAAAACATATTCTGGCCAAATACTCAACGCAAGCCTCTCCAATACATACCAATTGGACCGACGTTTGGCAACTCAATCATGCAATCAATGAAGTTGAAACGTATCTCATGAATCACCTTCATCAATTGAAAAATTGCGGTGTTCAATTCATACGACTCGATGCCGCATTTCACATTCCAACTTCACTAATAGAATTCATAAAACGAAATTTTAATTTCGAAGTCATTTTAGATGATTACATTCAACCTGAAAAATTGGTCTTTGCTGATTTTATTCTGAATCACCATTTCAGAAATTCATTGATCGAAAATCAAAAATTTCCATCATCATTACCCCCGAGAAATGAGATTATCTATTTCAGTAATCATGATACCATTGAGACAGCTTCACCATTTTTAGAATTCATGGAATATACTGAATGGGTGCAACATGTGCTTAATTGCAACCATCCAATACTAATGAGTCATTACGAACACATTTCATCAATTTCAACCTATTCTTTTCGAAAAGGCTAGTCAGAAATGCGAGGATCTAGTTTACGATAAATCAATTCAACGAGTGCGTTGACTAATATAAAAATGATGGCAACCCAAATAACACCTGCCATAATAATGGGAAGATCTTGCTTTTCCAATGCAGAGTACATGAGTTGACCAATTCCCTTCCAACCAAAAACGAACTCCACAAAAACAGCTCCTGCTAAAAGACTAGCAAACCAACCTGAAATAGCCGTAACAACAGGATTCAGCGCGTTGGGCAAAGCATGTTTATATAGCACATTGAATTCAGACAATCCCTTCGCTCTTGCAGTTCGAATATAATCCAATGACATGACCTCGAGCATTGAACTTCTTACCAATTGAACAATAACACTCAAAGGCCTTATCATCAGGGTAATCATGGGAAGAATCATATTTGAAAAATTCAAATAACGTCCCTCCCATACATCCACTTCATACCAACTTCCTGTCATATTCAAACCAGTGTATGGTTGTAATAATACAGCTCCAATCCATGCCACAAGAATGGCAACAAAAAATGATGGACCAGAAACCCCAATTGCACTTATGAATAAAATTAAATTATCAAGCCAGGTTCCATGCCACTTGTAGGCCCATATACCCATCGGAATACCAATAAGAATACTGAATACAATACTAGAAACTGCAAGAAGTAAAGTTCCGGGAAATGATTCTGAATACAATTCAAAAACTGATTGTTCTGTGATAAAAGATCTGCCGAAAGATGGCCATTTCAGAAAAATTCCTGAATGCGTGAACTTCAAAATTTCAATTCCACGAATTAGTGTAGTATCCCTGTTAAATGCTCCATGTGCATTAACCTCTTGATAATAACCAACTGGAGACAGATTATTCAAATATTCACAGTATCGAATCCAAGCTGTTTTGTGATAACCCAATTTAACTCTAACATTTTGCTTCACCTCTTCCGTTGCACTTTCACCCACCAATTGTGATACAGGATCACTACCAGTTGCATTAAACAAAATGAAAACCAAGGTAACAACGCCCCAAAGTATGAGAAGTTGATACGCGATTTTTTTCAAAAGATTCATAAGTGAAAGGTAAATGACTTCGAAAAAATTTAATGAAATGAAATTGAAACTTGTTAACGGCACGATTTTAGAAAAACACGGTCCTGTTTTCAATTAAACCCTTAATTTTGAATCATGGAAAATAAAAAAATCTGGATTTCTTGGACTTTACGTGTTTTAATTTTTGGCCTTTTTGTCTTTTCAGGAATTGCCAAAATGTTTCCAATTTGGCCCTTCGAAAAACAACTCATAGATCTTGGTTTTGCCGATTGGTCATCAGCTCCTTATTTTGCTCGATTAATTATTGGCGTTGAATTGACCTTAGGTATTGCCATTCTTCAGCCACACTTTTTAAAACGATTGGTTATTCCTTCAACTATTCTGTTACTCCTTGTTTTCTGCATTCACCTGGCTTATCAAATGGTCATTTTTGGTCCATTTAATGGAAACTGCGGCTGTTTCGGCCAAATGATACCCATGACTCCGTTTGAGGCCTTTGCAAAAAATATCTTCACCATTGGACTTCTTTTTTGGCTCTATCGCATAGTACCTACCCAAGAAATGAAGCATCGCTTTTCAATTTTATTACTCCTATTTACTACTTCCTGTCTATTCATGTTCATGTCGTTTCCGTTTAAACCTACTGATCCCAATTCAACTACAGGAAATACTGTAACAGGACCAATTGTAGAAGAAGAACCACTCAAACCTGATACGTTAAATACTACAACAAGTGGCCAAGTAGTCACAACCGAATTAGTTGTGCCCGAGCCCCCGAAAGTTGAATCGAAATTTTCTTCACTAAACATTTTCAATATCAATGGCAAGAACACGAAAGTGGAAATCAACAAAGGCAAACGCATTGTATGCTTCTTTGTTCCAGGATGCGAACATTGCCGAGAAGCTGCTAAGCAACTAACCGAATTATCGAAAGACCCCAATTTCCCAAGAGTGTATATTTATTTCATGAATGAAGAAGTCTTCTTAATAGACGAATTCTTTCAAGTTGCTGGAAAAAAATATCCTTATCAGGTTATTGATGTAATTCCTTTCTGGAATCTCATGGGGAATGACAAAGAAACTCCCGGTGTATTGTACTTATGGAATGGAAATATTCGAAAAGAATTCTATGGCGACCAATTTTCTTCATCAGAATTAAAGAATGCATGTAACCTTCCGTTTCAATAAACGTCATTCCAATTGATGAAACATTTTTTTTTAGCTGTTTTAAGCCTCTTTCTCTATTCAGAGTCGGAGGCTTTTGTAGTTAAAGGAGTTGTTAGCGATGTTAAAAATAGGCCGCTGTATCAGGTTAATGTATATATACCTGGTACTTCCATAGGAGCTATTACAAATGATAAAGGTGAGTATAGCATTTCAGTTCCTACCGTGGAATGTGATATTCAATTTAGCTTATTGGGTTACAAATCAAAATTGGTACATGTCAATTCCAATCTTGAAAAAAGAGTCGAATTGAATATTCTTTTGGAAGAAAACACAAGTGAATTGAATGCCATTACAATCAGTGCTGACAGAAAAGCATTTATTAAAAGACTTGTTCAAGGTGCTTCCAATTACAGATCAGATTGGGAAAAAAAGACAGAAACATACAATTGTAAAGTATACTCTCGCTCTACACTTGAAGTTACGCGCATGATACGCGACACAACCGATTCAATAAATAAAACGTGGAAAGAATTGAAATCCATTGAAACCCTATTAGAATCTGTTGCTCAAATTCATCACACCAAAAACAACATACAAGCGCATGTGGAAGCATATGAAGACCATGTTGTAGACCAAGATAAATTGGGTGTAAGCGTAGGAATGAATATCGAGTATGGGGAACAAGGCATTATGAGTCAATTTGCTGGTTGGGATGATCCTTACCTCTTGAATAGTCCACTTTATTTTACAGATTATAATTTGTTCGACAACAACTTAAGCAAAAAAGAACTTGCAGATAAAATGATTGTCTCACCACTATCTCCAACTGCATTCTTGAATTACAAATATGAATTGGTTGGAATTGACTCTTTATATAACCGTAAATTTTATAAAATTAAATGCACCCCTCTTTTTAAGGAAGAGCCAACTTTGAACGGAACGCTCTGGATTCAAGACACCACATTTGTCATTGGAAAAATTGAGTTAAGCATGAACAATTCTGTCATGCATACCTTCAAAGATTTCCTATGGAAAGAGTCATTCATGCCCATACAAGACACTTGGGTCACTTCATCGAAAGAACTTACAACGCTGGCAACAGAGGGACGTAGTCAGTATTTAGGTAAAATTAAAGTGGCCTATTCCAACTATGATTTTGAACAAACTGTTCGTTTCAATTTGGCTAAAAATGAAATTCAGAGTTATGCCCAAGATGCTTTATATAGAGATTCTTGCTACTGGATCAATGAGCAGGTTGTACCCCTGGAATTAATCGAGAAAAAGCACATTCTCATGCAAGATTCCTTGCAGTTTGAAATGGACCAACCCAATTACTACGACAAAATAGATTCGGCTTACAACAAAATAACATTTTGGGATGTAACATTAAGCGGAATTGGTATTCGCAATAGAGAAACAGGAACGGCTTATTATATAGCCCCCATCATTGGTCAACTCAACTTTTTTGGAATTGGTGGATATAGACATAACCTCAGTGGGGCATTCTCAAAAGAATTCGAAAATGACTTCTATCTTGAAACCGATGGTATGATAGACTACGGTTTCAATAACAAAGACGTCAGAGGTAAAGTGGGAGTTGGCTTAACATATCTACCGCGCAAGTTTGTAAGAACGTTTATTCGATTTGGTGATTATTATGATTTGCTGAATGATTATGCATCGCTAACAACCTTTTTTAGTCGATCCAATTACGTTCGCAACCAACAATTCTCCGTTGCACAGCGTATGGAAATTGTTAATGGAATGTATGCTGAATTGACGGTGGATTATTGTGACCAAAAACCCATCAACAACCTTATTCAAGACAATTGGTCGGGTCAAGTTTTTGGCGACGTAAACTCCCCTATTTCGTTTACTAGATATCGAAAATTTGAAGTTCGACTCGACATGCAAATTCGATTGGGTCAATCGTATTATTACAAACGAAACAAAAAAATTGTAACAGGATTTAAATACCCCGAAATCTTTTTCAAATACAGAAAAGGAATTCCGAACATTTTGAATAGTGAAGTTAATTTCGATTACGTAGAATTGGGAGCACGAGATGAATTTGACGTTCCACGCATTGGCGAAGGTGCTTGGTCAATTCTTGGTGGTGCTTTTGTTAACAAAGCCAGTTTGCGCATTGCAGAGTATAAATACTTCAGAGGATCTGACTACTTCTTTTTCTCTAATCCGCTTTCATCTTTCCAACTCATGGGACCAACCTTTCTAACCCCCAATTCGTATTTCAGAGGAAATTACATTCACCACTTCAAAGGAATGTTTTTAAACAAAATTCCGCTTGTAAATAAACTGCGCTTAGAGGAGGCTGCAGGTGGCGCATTTATCATGATTCCAAGTGAAAACTTCTACCACCAAGAAATATACGTCGGACTAGAACGCGCTGTCAGAATAAAACGCCAACTTTTTAAATTTGGCTTGTATGCTGTAACTGCTGATTCGAATATTGATGCTGCCAATTACACCTTGAAGTTTGGAATCAGCTTTTGGAATACCTACACAAAAAAATGGAGCTATTAATTGCTTCTTGGTAGTCTGGCACTATATTTATAACGAAATCAAAAAGCAACTTTATGAAAAAGTTTTTCCTATTCTCAAGCATCGCTCTAGTTTTACTAGCTGCTTGTAATTCAAGTAATCCACTTGGAACAAAAGTTAAAGAACCATTTACTGGTGATAAATATGAATCGAACAACCGATACTTCAGAGGCACCGGAAAAGGTGAAAGTATGGATGAAAACGTAGCCCGAAACAAAGCGGATCTGCAAGCAAAGAAGGTATTGGCTCAACAAGTTGAAACCAACATTAAAGTTGTTGCAGACCAATATTTGGGGGAAACAGAACTAAACAACAAATCAGAAATTACAGATAAATTTCAAAGCCTTGCAAGAGAAGTTACAAATACTCAGATTGCTGATTTACGAAAGATTGGTGAAGAGAAATATAAAAAAGAAGACGGTACATATTCTGTATACATGGCCTACGAGATACACAAACGTGATATGTTTCGCTTCATGAAAAAGCAGATTAAGTTAAACGCAAAACTTTCTGATGCTGAGCGTGAGACCATTGAAAAGATGATCGACGAAGAAATTAAGAAAGCGGAAGCAGCTGGTGAGTAAAGTTATACTCTCCCTTCCAAAAGAAACAAGATTCAAAAAGAGCTTCACTCATGTGAGGCTCTTTTTTATATAGTGCAAATAAAGTACTACCAGTCCCAGTCATAGAGCAGAAGAACGGATCAAACTCTAGAAGTGTCTTTTTAATTTTTGGAAGTACATGATGATTCGGGAATACAGAATTTTCAAAATCGTTTCTTAACCGATTCCAGTTTGACTCTGGATTTGCATTAAATGCATTCCAATCCATGGTTGAAGCTTTTGGAGAAATTCCTGAAAAAGCTTCTTTTGTAGAAATCGAAACAGATGGTTTTACAAGGACAAGCCAGCAAGATTCCAATTCAATATTGATTTCCGTAAGCACTTCTCCTCTACCCGTAACGAGCATTGGTCTATTGTATAAGAAGAACGGACAATCACTTCCCAGTTCAGCAGCATACTCAAGTAAATCATCACTGTCTATGTTCAACTGGAATAGATCATTCAATGCTTGTAACATAAAAGCACCGTTTGATGAACCTCCCCCCATTCCCGCTCCATTGGGAATAATTTTTCTGAGAAACACCTGTACAGGCGGACAATTGTGCTTTTCGCTCAATAATTTCCAAGCTTTATAAACAATATTATCTGTGAAGTCACCAGAAAAGGAAAGTCCAGTTACCGTCAATTGAAATGCATCCGCTGGTAAAATTTCTAAAATGTCAGCTAGTGGAATAGGCACAAATAAGGATTCCAAATTATGGAATCCGTCAGTACGCTTTTCAGTAACAAACAAGCCTAGATTTAATTTTGCATTTGGAAAAACAACCATTATTGCTCCATGTATCCCAATTGGGTCAAAGTTCTTAAATTATTTCTCCACTTTTCTACTTTCACGTGCGTTTGAAGGAATACTTTTCTTCCTAGGAATGCTTCCAAATCTCTTCTGGCTTCTGTTCCTACACGCTTCAGCATTTTTCCTTGATGTCCAATGATGATTCCCTTCTGTGAGTCGCGTTCCGTTAATATGACAGCAGAAATCCGAGTAATATCAGGTTCTTCTTTAAATGATTCAATTAATACTTCACATGAGTATGGAATTTCTCTTTCATACAACATAAAAATCTTTTCGCGAATAATTTCACTTGCGAAGAATCTCATGGTTTTATCTGAAAGTTCATCCTTTGGGAAATAAGGTGATGAAGCAGGAAGTACAGCAATGACTTCGTTCAGCAATTCCTTCGTATGAATATTCTCAAGCGCACTAACAGGAAAAATTTTAGCCTCAGGTAAAATGGTTTGCCAATGTGAAAAGGCCTCATTGGCGCCTTCATTTCCAGCTAAATCGTATTTATTCAACACAACAAAAATGGGAATTTTCACCTTGGTTAACTTCTCCAATGTTGCGGCATGGAATGGGGTATTGTCTGACAAGTCTATAACCAGTAAAATCAAATCAGCATCGGTCAAAGCTGATCCTACGGCTTTCATCATTCCCTCATGCAATTTGTATTTCGGATCAAGAACACCGGGGGTATCGGAATAAACAATTTGGTAATCGTCTCCATTGAGAATCCCCATAATTCGATGTCGTGTGGTCTGCGCCTTCGGAGTAACAATACTTAGTTTCTCTCCTAACAAAGCATTCATGAGGGTTGATTTCCCGGCATTTGGATTACCAATGAGGTTTACAAAACCGGCTTTGTGAATTGGCAAATTCTCTAATTCTTTTTTTTCTTCTTGCATATCTAGAACAAAATTAGCTATATTTGCACTCCCAATCGGGATTTTATATTGCGGGGTGGAGCAGTTGGTAGCTCGTTGGGCTCATAACCCAAAGGCCACAGGTTCGAGTCCTGTCCCCGCTACTAAGAAAAGCCAGTCAATTGACTGGCTTTTTACATTTCCATTTGTATTGAAAGTATGCTTGCTAATGGGAATGTAAATGAAAAAAGAACAATATATTCGCATGCCCGAAAGTGAGAGTATCGCTTACTTTTAGGCTCATTATTCATACAAACTTGTAAATTTTACCTGAGTGCTATTTAACTCAATTGAATTCTTTCTGTTTTTACCGGTGGTGTTTGCACTCTATTGGTTTGTATGTAACAAATCACTTCGTTTGCAAAATGCGTTAGTACTTGTAGCAAGTTATTTTTTCTATGCTTGGTGGAGTTGGAAGTTTTTGTGTTTACTACTTCTAAGCACTGCTCTCGATTATTTTTATGGTTTTTGGGTAGCTTCAACAAACAGAAAAAGAGCCAAGCTCTTTCTGTGGTTAAGCATACTGAATAACCTGCTCATTCTTGGCATATTCAAATATTACAACTTCTTTGCAGCTCAGCTCCAAGAGTGCTTTGAACTTTTTGGTATGCACATGAATCCCATCCTACTTCATGTAGCTCTTCCCATAGGCATTTCATTTTACACATTCCATGGGATGTCATATGTTTTCGATATTTACAGAGGACAAAGATCTCCTGTAAATAACATTGTTGATTATTCCGTTTTTGTTAGCTTCTTTCCACTTTTAGTGGCTGGACCCATTGAAAGAGCAAATCACTTACTACCTCAAATTCAAAAATCACGAATATTTAAATATGAGCAGGCCATTGAAGGAGGAAAACTCATTCTATGGGGATTATTCAAAAAAGTAGTTATCGCAGATTCACTTGCCGGATTGGCAGATGAGGTCTTTCAACATTATTCCGATCACAATGCAGCAACACTCATTGTAGGTGCCATTGCTTTCAGCTTCCAAATTTACGGTGACTTCTCTGGTTATTCTGATATTGCTATTGGCACCGCCAAATTGTTTGGATTTGAACTATTGAGCAATTTCAAATTCCCTTATTTCTCAAGAAACATTGCTGAATTTTGGAGGCGTTGGCACATTTCACTTTCCTCATGGTTCAGAGATTATGTGTACATTCCTTTGGGTGGATCAAAATTGGGCAAAAGAAAAACATTTCGAAATGTCCTCATCATTTTTTTAGTCAGTGGTTTCTGGCATGGCGCTAGTTGGAACTTCATTATTTGGGGATTTATACATGCCTGCGGGTTTCTTACTCTTCAACTCGTGAACATAAATCAAAAAAACTTAACCGAGATTGTGGCCGAGAAAAGCAGTTTGCCAAGCTTAAAGGAAATACGTCAAATGACACTCACCTTCTTTTTTGTAACTTTTGCTTGGATATTCTTCCGAGCAAGTAGTGTACAAATAGCTTTCGATTATATCTATAAAATAGGTCAAAGTCTTGTTCAAGCTCCGAATGAAATTTTAAATGCACCAGGAGGGAAAATTGCTCTCATATACATACTCCCATTGTTGCTTGGAGATTGGCACTTCAGACGTGACGAAAGAAATCTCAAAATGAGGGCGGTTTTAGCTTACATACTCTTTTTCATCATATTGGATTTCGGACTTGGTGAAGAAAAATCATTCATCTATTTTGCCTTCTAATGAAACGATTTCTATTCAAAACAATTCCGTTCTCAATAATACTTGCAGCTCTGCTTGTTTCAAGGTATTGGTTATTGAATGACTCTCGTTTTAATTATTACTACTACCCCGAAAAAGATATTCAAAATAAAATTGTTATCATAGGTGATTCCAAAATGCTAACTGGAATTGACGACCAATGCTTCACATCTAACAATCTTGAATTAGTAAATTTATCATCTTGGGGGGCCTTTCCGCTAGACCATATTGTCGCATTGAAAGATCATAAAATCGAAAACAATCTTATTGTTTTGAACATAAGTTCAAGAATATTTCTGCTCAACGACAGCTCGTCTATTCAAAATTCACCTACATCGATTAAAAATATTCTAAACTTTCGTATTCACAATAAAATCACCGACATGCTAAACCAATCGGCTGGTCGATGGGAGTATGAAAGACAACCATCTGGATCAATGAAATTCAATCATAAATTCAACACAAAATTTGATTACAACTGGGAATATGATTCTATATACCACACAAAACTGTTGAACAACCCGAAATTGACATCAAGAACAGATATCAAAATTCAACATCTGAAAGAGTTAATAAACTCGCTGAAAATAAAAAACAAAGTCATACTTATAGATGGACCAGAGCGGGCTTGTTTTAATGACCTGGTGTCTCTATTTGAAACTGAATTATTTAATAAAATTGAGAAAGAATTGAATTTAACCGTATTTGATTTTGGTGTTTACAATGACTCATTATTTTATGACTCCCATCACCTTAATGATGATGGATCCAAAATTTTCAGTTCTCAACTTATAGATATTATCAAGAAAGTCGAGTAAAATCTTCACCTGTGAACACTATCTTTGCGACTGTTGATTGGTCCCGTAGTATAATGGATATTACATAGGTCTCCGGAACCTAGGATTCGCGTTCGATTCGCGACGGGACCACTTTCTAAAATCTACAAAAAATGAAAAACCTTTTTTTTATTTTAACAGCGACCCTCTTTTTTGCTTGCAACTCGGCCCCAACTACCCCTGAAGATTTTGGAAAGGCGGTATTTGATGCTGTGAAATCAAATGATGACAAGTCATTAAAAAACCTTTTCTTAACTGAGGAGGAATACGGAGATATCATAGATCAATCTACCTTATCTGAAGACAAAAAAAATCTTGAAAGAGGAAAAGCCATTGGTCTTAACAAAAATATGGAGGGATTGGCGGTTCTTTCCATGGAATCTGTGCAACGTATTGCTGGAAACTATAACATTGATTGGTCCAAAGCCAATTTTAAATCAGTTCAAGTCATTCCTGGAAATGAATTCGGTATAGAGGGCGCTCATTATATCGATGTCATTTTTGAATACAATGGTTTCGAATATGTACTAAACATTGGTGATAGCTTCAAGACTAAAAACGGATGGAAAACCTTTAAAGAACTCTCCATGTCGAACTATAGCCCAAAATAAGATCATGTGGTTTGCTCTATGCATTTGTTTCTTTATTGTAGCTCTAATATATGCTTCCGCAGGTTTTGGTGGAGGCAGCCTTTACCTTGCCATTCTTAGCGGAACTTTCTATACTCTTTCCATACCTGTTCCTCAATTCAAATTCATTGCTCTGCTCTGTAACGGAACAGTTGCGCTTCTCGGATTCATTCAACTCGCTCGATTTAATCATACTTTTTTCCCTTGGAAAAAACTTCTCTTGATACTCCTCTGCTCATCACCCTTTGCATTTCTTGCTGCGTCATTGAAAATTCAAAATGAAACATTTCTGATCTGGCTCGGATATGGTTTGCTTCTAGCAGCAATTGCCATATTACTTCCGTTGTTATTCAATAAAATAAATCCAAATCTCCCCACGAATTCAATTTATCCATTCGCAAGCATTTTCGGATTTTTATCGGGTATCACCGGAATAGGCGGCGGTGTTTATCTGGCTCCTATCTTACACTTCACTTCATATGCGAAGAATAAATCTGCAGCAACAATTACAACAGCTTTCATTGCAGTAAATTCATTTGTTGCAATGGGGGCAAACCTACCCAATTTTGAAGAATTTGACGCAACACTTTTTCTTCTCGTTCCTGTTGTAATTGTTGGCGGATTCATTGGCAACTCCATTTTAAGATTGAAAATGAATACCACCCATTTAAAAATAATTACGTCCGTTATTTTGGTAGTCGCTGCTTTTCGGTTGTTAATTCGCTAAGTCAATGAAGATCGAAGTTCACTTATATGCTATGCTCAGAGAATCTATTGGTTCTTCTTGTTGGCTTGAATTTAATCAACCAAGAATTACATGTGAAGATGTTGTTGTAGCATTTAAAGAGAAATTCCCCATGTTCGTTCACTCTCCAATTCGGGTTGCCATTAATCATTCATTCGCTAACGGCACCGACCTCATTGAACATGAAGGTGTTCATATTGCTCTTATACCACCAGTAAGCGGCGGATGAAAACGTCATTCCAATTATATTCAACCGGTATAACTTTTGAATCTCCGTTTCGATCTGCAGATTCAGGAGCAGAAGTTATTTTTGAAGGTATAGTGCGCTCCCCAAACAAAGGAAAACAAATTCTCTATCTAGAGTTTGAAGCGTACGAGACGTTGTTTATGAACGAAATGAAGCGCATTGCAACAAGTCTTCATGAAAAATATGATCTACACGCCCTTGTTCTACATCACAGAATTGGCCGTGTACTTCCTGGTGAATGTGCTGTTATTGCGGCAGTGTATGCAGCGCACCGAGACCACGCCTTTATTGCGTGCGCAGAGCTTATGAATGAACTAAAGAAGTCTGCTCCGATTTGGAAAAAAGAATTCCATGAAGACGGATCCCATTGGGTTAGTGCTACACCTTAAAAGAAAAAGAAAAACCACGCCATTGCTACAAAGCGAACGGGAACACCTTCATAATGGCCAACCGTAGAATAACTTGAATTTTGAATTCTACCGTTTTCAACGTAACCAATAGTGCTGTAATTAGAATCCTGCACCCTTCCATCGTTAACGTAACCAATGGTTCTATAACTTCCATCTTGAATACGTCCATTATGATCCCAATACCCAATGGTTCTGTAACTAGCGTCTTGAATTCGGCCATCTTGATTGATGTATCCCAACGTACTATAACTGCTGCTTTGAACTCTACCGTCTGAGTTAATATACCCCACCGTGCTATAGCTATCGTTTTGCACTCGCTGTGCAGACAAATGAGCAGCACAGGCAAGAAATAAAATAAAAAAAATATTCTTCATCGCTTTGATTTTCCTTTGAATGGTCTTCTCTTTTTATTGGATTGAACCTTCGGATCATAAGTTGGAACAACTCCAAATTGTTCATCTATTTTGCACTTTTCAACATCACTTCCAATCAACATTTCAATTTTCTTAAATTTAATTTGATCATCAGGAGCAACAAAAGTAAACGCCTCTCCAAATGCTTCCGCTCTTCCCGTTCTTCCAATTCTGTGCACATAATCTTCGGCATCTGCTGGAACATCAACATTAATAACCACATCAATTCCTTTAATATCAATACCTCTGCTCACCACATCTGTAGCCACTAATATCTTTGCTTGTCCATTTCGGAAATCATTCAACGCCTTTTCTCGCTCCATCTGTTCTAAATCTGAACTTATCATGACCACGCTCAACTTCCGCTTCAACAGCGATTGATACACTTTCAGTACCCCCTGTTTGGTACTGCTGAAAATGACCATACTTTTTTCCTTTCTATTCTCAATGCACCACAACAATACGGGAAGCTTTTGCTCTTGAAAAACAACGTAAGCCCCTTGTTTTACATTACTCGGTGGCTTTGATAGGGCTATATTAATCACAACCGGATCTTTTAACATGGTTCTTGACAATGAAAAAATTGTATCAGGCATGGTTGCTGAAAACAATAAGTTTTGCCGATGATCACCACAAAATCCCATGATGCGACGAATATCTGGAATAAATCCCATGTCTAACATACGGTCGGCTTCGTCTAATATTAAATAATCCAATTCAGAAAAATTCACATATCCCAAATTCAAGTGTGACACCAACCTCCCTGGTGTAGCAATGATAATGTCTGTTCCTGAAGTTAACGCATGTTTTTCTTGAGTGAAAACCTTTCCGTCGCTACCTCCATAAATAGCCATGCTGGAAATGTCTGTGAAATAGGCATATGCTTGAATAGCTTGATCTATTTGAACAGCAAGTTCTCGGGTTGGAACTACAATGAGAGCCGAAACTTTAGACCGATCTTTTTTCTCAATAATTTTTGATAAAATGGGAAGTAAAAAAGCAGCTGTTTTTCCTGTTCCCGTCTGTGCAATTCCCAACACATCCTTACCCGCACAAATAACGGGTATGGCTTGTTCTTGAATTGGAGTGGCCTTTTTAAATCCCATGGATTCAATTCCTTCAACCACCGAAGGACTTAAGTTTAAATCTGAAAACGCTTTCGCTTCTGTCATAGAACAAAGGTCGACTATATTCTTTATTCTTGCTCATCTTTCTTACTTTTGTTGCATGAAACACCTTCTTTTTATTTGCTCTTTTCTTGTTTCAATCCTTACCCTTGCACAAGAGGAAAAGCCCAATAAATCTGACTACCCATTAATTAAACCCGAATTTGTTTTGGACGGAAGGCAGACCCTAGTCAGTAGCCAGGGCGCTCGATTAGGTGGAATTCGTGCTGGAGTTGAAATACGACGTGTGAACAGATTTGGAATTGGTTACTATTCACTGTCAAATGGTGTTGAAACAACTTCACTCAACGAAATTTCAAATACCATTACAAGTGCAAATTTAAAAATGAACTATTGGAGCATGTACTACGAACGTGTTCTTCACTTCAGTAAAAAATACGAATGGAGCGCCACAGTTCATCTAGGAAGCGGCAAAGTAGAAGGTGACTATTTATACGAAAATGGTTCATCTGGACATTACGATGAACCCATTCAACTCACTGAGTTCTCATCAACCTTCTACAGACATCTCACCTATTTTATCTCTGTAGGTGGCGGAATTGGATACCGATATACCAATAATGCTCCTGAAGAATTAAAGCCCATTTACAACGCACCCGTTCTTTTGCTTAAATTTCGAATTCAGCCGTTGAAAATGGTTCGTGGTTTTTGGAACAAAGACATACGCAAACGCTATTAATAGAAATTCATGAATGAATTAGAAGCGCAGTTTCGAATTGAAGAATTAAGCAGTCAACTTCACGAACACAACCACAGGTATTATGTGCTAAATGCACCGCTCATCTCTGACCAGCAATTTGATTTCTTGCTTCGCGAATTGGAGCAACTTGAAAATCAGTTTCCACAATTTAAAAACCCGTTCTCTCCTACCCAACGTGTTGGTGGAGACATTACAGATAAGTTTGAGAAAGTACCGCACAAGTCTGCCATGCTTTCTTTATCTAATTCATACAACAAAGAAGAGATCCAAGAATGGGCTTCTAGAGCCATTGCATTGGCAGGTAAAGAAATAGAGTTTGTCATGGAATTGAAATACGACGGTGTAGCCATTGCACTGTGGTATGAAAAGGGGAAATTAATTCGAGCTCTTACTCGTGGCGATGGACAAGTGGGTGAAGATGTGGTTCAAAATGCCAAAACAATTAAGGCCATTCCCCTATCACTTTCTGGCAATTATCCGAATGAGTTTGAAATTCGAGGAGAGATTTTCATGCCCAAAGCTGTATTTCAAAAATTGAATGAAGAACGCGCTGAAGCCGGTGAAGAACGGTATGCGAATCCAAGAAATACGTGTGCAGGCACCTTGAAACAGCAAGATTCTGCCGCTGTTGCAAAACGCAATTTAGACTGTTACCTCTATTTTGTTTTGGCCGAAAACGTACAAAGCACACTTCATAGTGAACGTGTTCAAGAGGCCGCTCAATGGGGGTTTAAAGTACCCAATGCTAGCAAGCGCATGATTGAAACCTCGAAAACAGTTGATGGAATTATCGATTTCATCTCGTATTGGGATATTCATAGAACCGAACTACCATTCGAAATTGACGGAATTGTAATTAAAGTGAATGATACCCAACTGTGGGACGAACTTGGAATGACAGCTAAAAGTCCACGCTGGGCCATTGCCTATAAATTCAAAGCAGAAAGTGTTTCTACACAACTTGAGAAAATTACCTATCAAGTTGGAAGAACAGGAGCCATTACCCCGGTTGCCAATCTTACACCTGTTTTCCTTGCGGGAACAACGGTAAAACGGGCGTCATTGCATAACGCAGATCAAATAGAAAAACTTGACATTCGAGAAGGTGATTTTGTTTGGGTTGAAAAGGGCGGCGAAATTATTCCGAAAGTAACGGGTGTAGATTTAAGTAAACCCAGAAGCCATTCTTCTTCACACAACTACATTTCACATTGCCCTGAATGCCAAACGCCGTTGGTTCGAAATGAAGGTGAAGCACTTCATTATTGTCCAAACGAGCTACACTGTCCACCGCAAGTTCTTGGGAAAATTGAACACTTTATTTCGCGCAAAGCAATGAACATTGATGGGCTCGGCTCAGAGACTGTTGCAGGACTTCTTGCTCAACGCATGATTCAAGATGCTGGCGATTTATACGCATTGCGCTCTGAGGAATTGTTAGGTCTAGAATTTAATGTGGGAAGTGACGATGACATGAAGCGTAGATCATTGCAGCAGAAAAGCGTAGAGAACCTTATTCTTGGTATTGAAAATAGCAAGCAAGTTCCTTTCGAACGTTTACTTTTTGCACTTGGAATTCGACATGTTGGTGAAACCGTAGCCAAGAAAATTGCGAAAGCATTGAAAAACATTGAGGAATGCAAAATCGCAACATTTGAACAATTACTGACCATTGACGAAGTGGGTGAAATCATTGCCGATAGTTTTGTGCATTGGTTCAAGCAAGAAAAAAACATTCATTTTCTTCAAAAATTAATTGATGCGCAGTGTCAGATGTCTATTGATGAATCTGCTCATGCACTTCATTCCAATGCGCTCAGTGGCCTATCTATTGTTGTCAGTGGAACATTTGAAACGTTTACTCGTGATGGAATAAAAGAATTCATTGAAAAGAATGGTGGGAAAGTAAGCGGAAGTATTTCTAGCAAAACCTCTTTCGTTGTTGCCGGAGCAGATATGGGGCCTGCTAAATTGAAAAAAGCAGAAGATTTAAAAATTGCCATATTGAGCGAGCATGACTTGCGTTCAAAAGTGAATTAAAGAATCAACGCAAATTCCAACAATACAAAAAACACAACTTGCGTGAATCCGTAAAGCAACGCGTTGTTGTTTTTATTTCTAAAAAATGTAAAGGAAAACAAAGAGAGTAAAAACGATACACCCCACCAAGCAATGAAGTTCTGTAAGGGTGCATATTCTCTATTTGTGAATGACCAATAATCCAATTGAGGAGCTATGAGTTCCAATAAAAAATCGTAAGTAGTCATTAACGTGGCTACCAGCATGGCGCTGTAAACGCGTTTATTTACATTGAATAAATGCGTTACCACCTGCTGAGATATGAGCAACAAGGCCGCCCAATTCAATCCAATTACAATGGGTACTTCGAAAAGCTTTGGACCCAAATTTTCACCATATGCATACATGCCGAATAACTTCCCCGATTTAATACCTACAACTTCTATGGCAAAACCTGCGAGTGCGGCTAGCAGAAAAGTCATGAAACGCTGCCATTTAAAATTCTCAAATGATAAAAGCAAAAAAACACTGCAGATGCCAAGAGAAACAAAACTCATGGGGAGAAAGCGATCGGGCATCCAAATAATACCCAGTAAACCGAAGAAATGAACAATGACAATTATTAAACCTAGAATTCTACTCATGAGCTAAAAGATGCTGTTCAACCATTTTTGCGGAAAGCATAGCCAAGGGCACTCCCCCACCGGGGTGAACACTTCCACCCACAAAATAAAGATTTTTTATTTCATGACTCACATTGGCATGTCTTTGAAAAGCCGAATAAGCAGAGTTTGAAGCATTGCCATACAAAGCACCTAAGTGAGAAGACGTATCGCGTTGAATACCTTCTGGATTCCAAATTCGTTCACAAACAATATGTCCTTCAATAGAAGTATGAAGCATGCGTTCGAGTTTTGCAACAATGTGCTTTCGAGCTTGCTGTTCAAGACTTTCCCAATTTTGATCAGACACACAAGGTGCATTTACCATCACGAACCAATTCTCTCCGCCTTCAGGCGCATCAGAAGCAATATGCTTACTTGTAATGTGTATGTATACAGTTAAGTCGTCATGCAGTATTTTATCTTCAAACAAGCATTTGAACTCTGACCTATAATCACGTGTGAAAAAAATATTGTGAATATTCAATTGATGAAACGTGCGATTCATTCCCCAATAAAAAATCAAAGCACTAGAAGACTTTTCTTGATTTAACCATTTCTCGGGAGCCTTTGCTGAAGGTAAGAGCTGTTTATATGTGCCATGAACGTCCATATTGCTTACAATCAAATCAGCTGAAACAACTGTTTGATCCCACAAGCGAACACCACTTGCCTTATTTCCGTTCATGATAATTTCACGAACACTCATTCCATAGTGAAACTCAACACCATTGCGTTCAGCCAATTTCGATAGTTCATAAGGAATGAAAAACATTCCGCGCTTCGGAATGTAGGCTCCAATTCCGTGCTCAACATGAGGCATCAACTGCATCATGGCCGGAGTGGCATATGGCGAACTACCGTTGTAGGTAGCATAGCGAGAAAAATATTGAATGGTTTTTTCATTCTTGAAATACTTCCTCAATTGCCGTTGAAGATTACCTCGCAAAGGCAAAAAAGGCAATCTCAAAATCCCCTTCCAGAATGTATTTGATTTCCATTGGTGCTTTAATTGCAAAGGACGATGCATGAATATGGGAGCAGTAGTTTCATATATGAATTGCGCATCGCGAAAAAAATCTCTAACCTTTGACTCATCTTCTTCAAAGGCTTGAGCCATATTTATGACCTGATCTTCAAGATTTGCACATGAGGTGAATTCAAAACCATCTTCAAAAAAGTATTTACAAATGGGGTCTAATCGATCATATTCAAAATATTCACTCATTTCCTCACCGCAGAGATCGAAAAGTTCTTGCATGACCTCAGGAAGCGTAAATAAACTTGGCCCCTTATCGAATCGAAAACCTTCCATTTCGAACTGAGTACATTTACCACCTGGCATGTATGATTGTTCATATACACTAACCTTGTAACCCAGTTTCGACAACCGTATGGCAGTGGCAATTCCTCCTATACCTGCTCCTATGACAACGGCCTTTTTCATGTTCAGAAAACAAATTAACAACATGAAAGTTCTTCAAAACAAAAATTCGTTTTATATTTGCACCCCGAATTCATGGCGAGGTAGCTCAGCTGGTTAGAGCGTGCGATTCATAATCGCAAGGTCTTGGGTTCAAGCCCCAATCTCGCTACATTTCGTAAAACCCTCTAATTTTAGAGGGTTTTCGCATTTATTGACGTACTTTTGCAGCCGAAATAAAAAAAGCTTACATGCAAAAGATCAGAAACATCGCCATCATTGCTCACGTTGACCATGGAAAAACAACCTTGGTAGACAAAATGCTACACGCTGCCAAATTATTCCGTGAGAACGAAGTGCACAATGATTTAATCCTTGACAACAATGATTTAGAGCGAGAAAGAGGAATTACCATTTTGGCAAAAAATGTTTCTATCCAATACAAAGATTACAAGATCAACATCATTGATACTCCGGGGCACAGTGACTTCGGAGGAGAAGTTGAGCGTGTTTTAAATATGGCTGAAGGTGTGTTACTTTTAGTTGACGCGTTTGAAGGCCCCATGCCTCAGACAAGATTCGTACTTCAGAAAGCCATTCAAATGGGATTAAAACCCATTGTTGTTATCAATAAAGTAGATAAAGAGAACTGCAGACCAGACGAAGTACATGAACAAGTATTTGACCTTATGTTCAGTTTAGGTGCAACTGAAGATCAGTTGGATTTCGCTACAGCATACGGGGCTGCAAAAAATGGATGGATGAGTTTGGATTGGAAAGTGAAAACAGAAACCATTGAACCTCTATTGGATCTTGTTATTGAACACATTCCCGCACCAATTAAACGTGAAGGAACTCCACAGATGTTGGTTACATCTTTGGACTATTCTACTTATACGGGTCGTATGGCCATTGGAAAACTACATCGCGGCGAATTGAAAGCCGGCATGAACGTGACCCTTGCGAAACGTGATGGCTCCATGGTGAAAGGAAAAATTAAAGAGCTATATGTCTTTGAAGGTTTGGGTAAGAGAAAGGTTGAATCTGTAGTTTCTGGTGACATCTGCGCCATTAATGGAATGGAAAATTTTGAAATTGGTGATACATTCACCGATTACGAAAATCCTGAACCACTTCCAACCATTTCTGTTGACGAGCCTACCATGAGTATGCTATTTACCATCAACGACTCACCTTTCTTCGGTAAAGAAGGTAAATTCGTAACAAGCCGTCACATCAAAGATCGTTTAGAAAAAGAATTGGAAAAAAACCTAGCGCTGCGTGTTCAAGAGACAGACAAAGCAGACCGATTCAATGTATTTGGCCGAGGTGTATTGCACTTGTCCGTTCTAATTGAGACCATGCGCAGAGAAGGATACGAATTACAAATTGGACAACCGCGTGTTATTTTGAAGAACATTGACGGCGTAAAATCTGAACCCATTGAAGAGTTGACCATTGATTTACCCACCGATATGGCCGGTACCGCAATTGAAGCCGTTTCGAAGCGTAAGGGTGAAATGAAAAACATGGAGCCGAAAGATGATCGTACAGTAATTGAATTTGAAATTCCTTCGCGCGGTATCATTGGTCTTCGTAGTTATTTGCTGACTGCTACACAGGGTGAGGCCATTATGACCCACCGATTCAAAGAATACCAACCTATGCGCGATGAGATTCCTGGCCGTTTAAATGGATCGCTCATCTGCATGGAAACAGGAAACGCCATTGCCTACAGTATTTCAAATCTTCAAGACAGAGGAAAGTTCTTTGTTGAGGCAATGGAAGAAGTATACGAAGGTCAAGTAATTGGTGAACACTCCAGAGACAATGACCTTGTTGTGAATGTTACAAAAACCAAGCAGTTAACGAATATGCGTGCTTCAGGGTCCGACGCAAAAACAGTTATGGCTCCACCAATTAAATTCACATTGGAAGAAGCTCTTGAATACATTGGTCCTGATGAATACGTTGAAGTAACTCCGAAATCTATTCGCTTACGTAAGATTTATTTGAACGAAAACGATAGAAAGCGGTTTGCGAAACAGTTCACTCAGCAATAATTTTTGGGGTTATTAACAATCTGTTGCGTTTATTAACTATATTCGCTACATGGTTGTTGCAGTTACATCAGGAGTTAAAGTAATGGTTCAAGCAAAGTTTGAAAAAGCTTTGAGTTCCATTTCAAATAACAACTTCATCTTTTCCTATATGGTAACCATTGAAAACCAAAATGAGTTCCCAGTTCAATTGTTGCGCAGGCACTGGTTTGTTGCAGACGCCGCAGGTGTAAACAGAGAAATTGAGGGTCCTGGTGTTATTGGTGAACAACCAATCATTGAACCCGGTTCATCATTTTCGTACACCTCCGCCTGTGACCTTATGTCTCCATTTGGAACCATGATTGGGTATTACAGCATGCAAATCAGAGGTGAACAGTCTACGTTCGCTGCACATGTACCCGAGTTTAAATTATTTGCAGATCACGCATTAAATTAAGCCATGACGTATCAAAAAGTTGCACTCATTACGGGCGTTAATGGTCAAGATGGTGCTTATCTCAGTGAATTACTTCTGAGTAAAAATTACATTGTACACGGTATGAAAAGAAGATCTTCTTTATTCAATACCGAACGCATAGACCACCTATACCAAGACCCACACGTTTCAAATAGAAATTTTATTCTACACTACGGCGACTTAACAGACAGTTCGAATTTAATTCGCCTTATTCAAGAAATTCAACCCGACGAAATTTACAATCTTGCTGCAATGAGCCACGTTCATGTTTCTTTCGAAACACCAGAATACACAGGCAATGCAGATGGACTCGGAACTTTGCGCATTCTTGAAGCAGTTCGTTTGTTAGGTTTGCAATCGAAAACAAAAATATATCAAGCTTCAACCTCTGAATTGTATGGGAAGGTACAGGCCGTTCCGCAATCGGAAACTACCCCCTTCTACCCTCGCTCACCATACGCAGTTGCTAAACTGTATGCTTTCTGGTCTACGGTCAATTACCGAGAAGCCTACAATCTTTTTGCATGCAACGGTATCTTATTCAATCATGAATCGCCTTTGAGAGGTGAAACTTTTGTCACTCGAAAAATTACAAGAGCAGCTGCGAAAATTGCGCTGGGATTGCAGGATAAATTGTATTTAGGAAACTTAAATGCACAGCGCGATTGGGGGCATGCGAAAGATTACGTAGAAGCCATGTGGTTAATTTTACAGCAAGAAAAAGCAGAAGATTGGGTCATTGCCACTGGAAAAACCTCTACAGTTAGACGTTTTGTTGAAATGGCTTTCGCCGAACTAGGCGTAACACTCTCATTTGAAGGCGAAAATGAAAATGAAGTGGGACGAATTGCGGCTTGCACAGGTGAATATCAACTGCCCGTTGGACAAATTGTCATTCAAGTAGACCCCAAGTATTACAGACCTACTGAAGTTGATTTATTGATCGGTGATCCCACAAAGGCAAAAGAAAAATTGGGTTGGGTTGCGAAAACAAGTTTAACAGAACTCGTGAAGGAGATGATGCAAGCCGACTTACAGTTGATGAAAAAAGAAAAACTACTTTCAGAACACGGTCATCAGATTTTCAACAGTTTTGAGTAATGGAATTCAATTCTAAAATATTCATTGCCGGGCATCGGGGGTTGGTTGGAAGTGCTTTACTCCGGCATCTCGAAGCGAAAGGATATTCGAATCTTATCACGCGCACTAGATCGGAATTGGATTTGCTGAACGCTGAGGCCGTAAACGCATTCTATGCTTTAGAAAAGCCGGAATATGTATTTCTGGCAGCGGCTAAAGTGGGAGGAATTGTAGCCAATAACACCTACAGAGCAGATTTCCTCTACGAAAATTTAACAATCCAAAACAATGTCATTCATGCTTCGTATGCGCATAATGTCAAGAAATTACTTTTCTTAGGAAGCACCTGTATATATCCGAAAATGGCGAATCAGCCCATCTCTGAATCTGAACTTCTTACTGGTCCACTTGAATATTCCAATGAACCGTATGCCATTGCTAAAATTGCTGGTATCAAATTATGCGAAAGCTATAACCTACAATACGGAACCAATTTCATATCGGTTATGCCCACCAATTTATATGGCCTTGGTGACAATTTCGATTTAGAAAAATCGCACGTGCTACCAGCGCTCATTCGAAAAATGATTCTTGCAAAAGCGTTGCAAGATGAAAATTGGAATTTTATTTTCAATGATTTAAAAATTGGAAATCAAAATGACGCTTTAAACTATTTAAATCAATACGGAGTAAATGCGCATGCCGTAGAGATTTGGGGAACAGGAACCCCATTGCGCGAATTTATGTGGTCTGATGACATGGCCGCAGCATGTGTGCATATCATGGAAAAGGTGCAGTTTTCAGATCTTATTGAAGGTAATGAGGTTCGTAATACACACATAAACATTGGAACTGGCGAGGAAATCTCAATATCGGCTTTAGCCCAACTCATAGCAACTGAAGTTGGTTTCAGTGGGGAAATTGTTTTCAATTCTAGCAAGCCAGATGGAACACCTAGAAAACTTACAGACATCTCGAAATTGAAATCACTCGGTTTTCAGCATGCTGTTCATTTACAAGAGGGTATTCAAAGGTTAATTCACTGGTATTTGAATCAACACAAATGAAAACCTTACTCTACATTTTCTATTTGCCTTTGAACACCATGTGGTGGATGCTCAATGGAATTAATCCATTCTGTATACAATCATACGGATTTCTATTCATCCGTAATCAAGGAAAAATAAAATTGGGTAAAGGAATCGTGGTGAACTCGAATCGCTATGCGAATATCATTGGGGGTGCAACCTCTTCAAGTATCATGATTGGTCCAAATGGAAATTTAGAAATCGGTGACCGAGTTGCCATGAGCAATTCCACTATCTGCTGCAGGGAGGAGATTATTATTGAAAACGGAGTGATGATAGGCGGAGGATGCTGCATTTGGGATACTGACTTTCACCCCATCAATTCAGAACAACGCAAAATTGATCCGAATACCAATTATAAAAATAAACCCATTCGCATTGAATCGAACGCATTCATTGGCGCTCATTCCATTATTTTGAAAGGGGTTACTATTGGAAAAAATAGTGTTGTAGGGGCCGGAAGTGTTGTGCGAGTGTCCATTCCTGAGAATGAAATTTGGGCTGGAAATCCAGCAGTATTCGTGAAGAAATTAACAACATAATTAATCTTTCATTCGATTCAATTCCACACTTTGAACAAACTCAATTTGGAGACTTGAAACACCCGTTTGTTGGACTATTGAACCACCATACAACTCCATAAAAATTCCGTTTTCTGTTTTCCTGTATTGATCACAAATGGTTAACCCTTCCACCTGAAAACAAGAAGTTAAACAGTTATTGAAAAAATAAGAATCGATGCGTATGCCGTCTTGTTCATCTATGAGATATTTCGTTAGCGTATCATTCGGAAGTATGAGTCTATAATCTTTGTCCATTCGCCCATTATCACTAAAATAACTCATTCTCCAAATCAATGTGTTTGAATCTGATGTCTTTGCAATCAGAAGTTCCACCGGAAGCTGTTGTTTTAACACAATACTTGCGTCATCTTTCGCCCTCTTTGACATGATATTCATAGACCCCTCATAGCGACCTATCCAATTAAGAATGGGATCTTGCTGAGCCAAAAGACAATCGCTGCATAAAGCAGCGATTGAAAAGAGAAAAATTTTAATTTTCATTATTCTTTAATAAACGGGATTGAATCTAGTACCTTTTTATTCGATCGTAAAAGAACTTGATATGTTCCTTTTGCCCATTTCTCGCAGGGTATGGAGATGTTGGTCTGATGTGTTCCAAATTCTTTTGCAGGAATTGCATATATCGTTCTTCCCGTTGCATCTGTAACAATAAATTCAAGTTGCGCCGGAGTATTCAGAGAAAATTGAAGGTTAATGTTTGAAGCAGTTGGATTTGGAAATACAGATAAAACTTCTAAAGTTGCGGCTGCTTCCTCTACTCCAATAATTGCATCGTCATAGACAATAAAATCATCCAATGCCGCTTCTACCAACGAACCTCCATTTAAATTCACATTCGGGCGTAGTGAATCGCTTGCAATGAATTGAAATTTCATTTGATTGGTTGGGGTCATGTAGTCACTCACGTGGAATGCATTGCGTCTCCAACGCATATCACTTGTTAGGGTATTCTCCACATATGTCCATGTTGCTCCATTGTTGTTGCTCATTCTCACTTGCCAATAGTCTGCATTAGGATTGGCTCCACCAGGAGGGCTATTGGTATACCATCTGTAATAGGAAACTATCGGATTCGCATAACTTGATAAATCAATGGTTGTTGATTGCAAGGTTGTTTTTCCACCATCAACATCGGCAACACCAATTCCGCCTTGTGTGGGATCATTCGCCGTAAAGAAGCAGTATTCTCCACCGGGGGTAACTTGTGTGCCGGTTTGAACTACGGTTCCTGGAGATACATCTACAGTAACAGATTCAATTGGAATTTCTAAATCCCAAATTCCTGTAGTTGCATTATCTCCGGCAACACCCAGTGACCAAGTACCCCAATCTTCGTTGTTGTCGCAGTCATGTCTGCCCACTTCATCAACACCAATTAAGCGTATATATGGAATAGCTGCAAAGTTCTGTAAGTGAGCTGCAGTTGGTAATACCGAACCAATAGATCCATTGCTATCTATAGCCGTGAAGTAATATTTTAATATGGTTCCTACAGGCTGAGCTGGAAAACTTGCCACATAACTACCACTTGCTAAATTCATTGGAGTCATTTGCCATGTTCCGTTATTCAATTGATAATGACAATTCACAGACTCTAAATATTGGGTGTATGGAAAGAACAAATCCAAATCTGCAGTCAAATCAAACACCTCCAAAGCTGGGCTGAAAAGTTCATCGGTATGACTTAATACGGCGGGCGAGATTAACGTTATACCATGCAAATAAAATCCTTCAACAATTGCCGAACCATGTGGAGTTCCATTGGTTATATCACCATCATCATCATCTGCCAACAAAACATCTAATAAAATATCAGTGAAAGCCTCGCCTTCGTTTCCGTCGGCGGCTTCCGCTTGCAGACCTGCGTATGCCTCAATAAACAAAGGCATGGTTGTAATCCAATCGCCCCCCATGAGCAAATGAGTATCATACCATGCTCCCATAATAATTTCTCCGTCGGCGTGTACCTCACCAACTAAATCTTGCGGATACACTTTGCGCTCGGTATCATATCTGCGTATTCCGTCTTGATTGTCTGTGTAGAAACCAACACCAATAACAGGGTTGTCTCCAAGCGAAATTGCCCAGTAATCTGCATACCCCTCACCTATTGCGCCATTCATAAAAAAGCTACTTTGACTTTGGTAATAGTTATCGTTGATACCATGGCCGTATTCATGAAAAACCACATCAGCAATCAAACTCGTGGCGTTGCAACCGTTACCAATTGCATAAAAATTAATGCTACTGCCATCATAAAATGCGTTACAATCACCAGTGGTTAGATCTATGTTGGTTGGAAGTTGGAAATCCATCCCATTGAAAGTTGGCATCCAAAATTTGCAATGGTCGTGAATACGATTAACGCTTAAGTAAGCGGAAAGTTCTTGAATGGTCGCATTCGGGGTCATATCAATGGTGTTAAGGCCACCTGTAAGAGTAACATTTTTCTGAGGAATAACACCATCCGTATTCACCGAAGACCAAGGGCCTTCCAATCGAACTACCGCTGCTCCAGGATTGGCATTGATTGTTCCACCACCTGAAAGATTGGTTTGATATTCTGTACCTCCTTGTGTAATATAAATGTTGGAAAGACCTGAAGAGACAACCGTACCGTATGGATTATCGAGATATACATTACCGTTCACCTGCACATCTGCAACCAATTCTTCATCTAGATGAGGTTTTACCGGACCACCACCTGCGTGAGAAACTAAATTCTTTCTGAACAATAATTCTCCGTTTGTAGCATCAACATAACATAAATAATGTTCTGGAATGTTTTGATTCGAGGTTGTGCGAAATTTCACTTCATACACGTAGTGGTATGTCATACCGTTTGCCGAAGGCACTGGCAAGATGAAGATTTCAGAATCATTCACCTCACTTCCTACAACAGGCATTGTGGTTCCTATAGTGGCACTGGCCAAAGCTTGAGAGGCTGCAATTGAATTCAACTCGCCTAATTCAATGTTGGGATAAACTCCGAATGCGAACTGTGCAATCTTAGAACCTACGAACTTCACATTTACTTTCGAAAATAAAACACGATGACCGTTGTAATACTGATCGTAATTGAATTGCGTGTATTTGTTGGTTGATGTTTCTTTTCTGAATGACAAAATCACATTCGCATTTGTAAACTGATTGTTCAAGCTTTGCACAAAGGCTGTAGCTGTTTCAGCGTTCGATTCACCTGCAAATTGAAAGGGCTTACCAAATGCTTTAACAGGCATACCTGTGTATTCTGAAAAAACAGCAGACCACCGCTCGTGATTGTTTGCAAAAGACTTCCATGATGAAGCGTTGGAATATTCCATTTGCTTTTCTTTATGGAAACTGGCCTTTGATTCATAAATCCGAACCTCGAGCGGATTGGCACTGTGTTCAATTGAGTTTTGCGCAGAGACAGTAAATGAAGCTAACGCGAATGATAGTAAAATGACTTTTCTCATGATTCCGAATTGGTTTTCGGAAGATGCAACAAAAAATTGAAACGGAAAAACTATTTCTTCTTTTCAGCCAATAATGAAAACATGGACTGCATCAGTTCTTCACGAGCAATTAACTCGCGCTCCAACTTTTCCTTTTGTGCTTTCATTTCTGCAAGCTCCAATTCAAGTTGTTCTGGTGATTTGTTCTCTGGATTAGTCACTGAGTGAATGTTGGCACGAATATACTTAATTCGGGCTAACTTCCAAAACTACTCTGAATCCATTGTACAAATCTGCTTTTTTCTTTTTAATGAAATCACGAGATGAAATATCTAAATAGGGTGCATAAGAAGACTCAACACCATTGTATATTTTAGTGCCATAATCTTCTCCGTTCATGGTATTGTAACACCCACCTTTCACCACACATTTTCTGCCCTTAGATAGACCTTTTGGATTGTTCGTATTGGCTACATAATAATATCTGTTGTATAAGTCTCCCGTGATTTCTTCCGCGTTACCAAGCATATCATAAATTCCCAACGAATTCGGTTCAAGCAACCCAACCGGATGAATAATGCCTTTTGAGTTCTTAGCATACCATGCAAATTTCGTCTTATCACCAAATCCGTTCAATAGTTTAGCTGATCCAATTGCACCACCCATGGCTGCCCATTCCCATTCTGCTTCAGTCGGTAAACGGTATTTTTTCCCCGTTTTCTCAGAAAGCATATAACAATAGTACCAAGCTTCATAGTAATCGACATTATTTACCGGACAAGTAGCGCAAACGGAAACGCTTGGATTGTACTCCATAATTTCTTCAAACTCTTTCTGGGTTACTTCAAATTTTCCTATTCTAAATGTGGATACATACACTTCTGTGCCTTCTTCTTTTTTGATTTGTGGATGATTAAAGGGGCGTCCCATAAAAAAGACTCCTTCCGAGACTAAAACAGTTTCAGGTTCGTGTTGCACATTGCCCTGTCCATAGAAGTTAAATGCTGTCAACATCAAGATAACAGCACTCAACGATCCTTTAAAAAATTTTGGTTTCATAATATATTTGTTAATTGGTTTACAAAAGGAATGCGAAATAGACATTCATTATTTCATTGACAAGCTTGCCAAAACATCATGAAGAAAAAAACAATTGAGGCCATATTAAATGAAGGTTGCGGTCGTTGTGAGCATGTAGGCACTCCCTTATGTCGCATGTTAATTTGGAAAAATGAATTAGCAGTGCTGAGAAAAATTGCACTTTCATGTGGGTTAGAAGAACAAGTGAAATGGGGAGTACCTACATATACATATCAAAATAAAAACATTGCTATTCTTCATGCATTTAAGGAAACCTGTGGACTTTCTTTTTTTAAAGGAAGTCTGTTGGATGGAAAAAGTATGCTGTTGATACAACCTACTGAAAATTCTCAAGGAAGCAGACAAACTCGCTTTACGTCAGTAGTTCAAATTCAAGAGCATGAAGCCGAGCTGAAAATGTTGCTTTTCGAGGCCATCGAATTGGAAAAGTCAGGATCCAAAGTTTTGTATAAGAAAACAGACGAGTATGAAATTCCTGAAGAATTAGAGCACATTTTCAATTCAGAGCCTGCCTTCAAAGCGGCATTTGAAAAGCTTACACCCGGAAGAAGAAATGGGTACCTATTGCATTTCGCGCAAGCAAAACAATCGAAAACTAGAACGGAGCGAATTAAAAAATTCATGCCACTCATTTTTGAGGGGAAAGGCATGCATGATGATTACCGTTCACAAAAGAAATCTTAACTGCAGTTTGGGCAAAGTCCAGAGACCGTTAAATTCACTTCGTGAATGCGATATTTTTTTGGCAATTGAATTTGTGGTTCAATTTGATCAATACATGTAACTTCCGAGCAAGATTCACAACTGAAATGCACATGATTGTGAGTATGCTTAGCCTGGTGGTCGCATGTTTGACACAAAGCATAATTAATCACACCGTTCACATTCACAACTTTATGTAGCACCCCCTCTTCAGTTAATCTTTCTAAAATTCGGTAAACCGTTGCCCGATCACATTCATGCTTTAACTGCTCATAAACAAAGGCATGTGTGCATGCTGCTGAACTTTCAGTAAGTGTTTCAATAACCAGTTGTTTCGCTCGGGTATTTCTCATATATTTTTTATTGCAATTATGTTGCATTAATGTATTTGCCGTTTACATTTGCAATTCAGTTGCAAAAATAACATTTTCATGATTCGTTGCTTACTACTTTTTTTCATCTTTTCTATCATACCTGCTTATTGGATTCTTGCTCAACCAGACTCAGTACCTCACTTATATCTGAATCAAATTCGGGTATCAGGAATTACTTCAAAAAATCAGCAAACCAATCCCATTCAAATTGAATATAAATCGCTGAATGACCTGCAATCCACGCCCACCCTCAACCTTGGAGACGCTATTTCAAAAATTCCAGGAGTTTATGCGGCCAGTTCAGGACCAGGTATTTATAGGCCTGTCATTCGCGGTATGCAAGGAAATCGGATTGTGAGTGTGTGGAATGGATTAAGAATGGAAGGGCAACAATGGGGAGGTGATCACGGACTTGGACTTTCAGAATTGGGCATTGGTAGTATTGAAGTGATTAAAGGTCCGTCAAGTCTAATCTATGGTTCAGACGCTTTAGGCGGTGTTATTTATTTCAAAGATGAAGAGCAACCAAGTAAAAATAGCTATCGCATAAAAGCTAAATCGCAACTCAATACCAATACCAAAGGAGTTGTGAATCAATTTTTTTACACCCAATCAAAAAGCAAAACCCAATGGCATATCGGGGCGCGTTATGGGAATCATGCAGATTATCAGCTTCCTAATGGCAAGTTCCTTGAAAATTCTCGATTTGCTGAATTCGGTTTGAATGGAGGCCTATCCTACAATTCTAAATTTGGTACGCATCAGATTAAAATAGCTTACTCCAATTTTAGAGTGGGTTTACCCGGGCATTCACATGACACTATTATAAACCCGCTACTCTTCCAAGTCAATACATGGGAAAGAAGGTATACCATACCTGTGCAAATTCAACAGAATCTATTTCTATTGAACGATAACCGTTGGTATTTGAAAAAAAATGAATTTCAAATTCTTCTCGGATATTCGAAAAATAATTTGAGTGAATTTGAGGAAAAATGGACCATTCCGGGTATAGATCTGCAACTCACAAATTCATTAATGCAAGCCAAATGGCTGTTTAAAATGAATGAGAAAACACGAATTATATCCGGTATTCAAAGCATGTATCAATTCAATACAAACAGTGAGAATGCGACTGAATTTTTGACTCCAAATGGTTACACACTAGATTTAGGCATATACAGTTTAATTGATTGGAATTTACGGAATTGGTTTCTTCAATTGGGTGCTCGAGCAGACATGCGTACATTAAAAACTTCCGATTTGAATTTCATATCTTCTGAATATCAAAGAGTCTTTAAGGCGAGCACTTATGCCTTGAATGCTCTTTATAATTTTGGAAAACACCAATTCCGTGTGTCTACCTCTAGCGGGTACCGTGCTCCGAATTATGCTGAATTATTATCCAATGGTATTCACCATGGCGCCTTGCGATTTGAGATTGGCGATATGAATTTAAAACCCGAATTCGCCAATCAACTTGACCTTTCTGTAAAATTCAATCACGAACACACCTCGCTTTTGATCAATCCATTTTTCAATATTTTTCGAAATTATATCTTCTTGAATCCGAATGACTTTATTATTTCTGGACTGCCCGTTTATACCTATGAACAAACGCAAAAAGTAAAATTTTATGGAATTGATGTTGCTTTGCATCACCACCCGCACTTTGCACATGGCCTGCACACTGAAACTAATTTTTCTCTTATACTTCCACATGGCTCTCAAGAAGTTGCACTTCTCCCCCAGCCCCGTTGTACAGAAGTGATACAATATACGTTTCAATCGAATCGAAAATGGCGCATTCATCAACTCACCACGGAATTCAATTGGTGCGGTAAACAAACAAATGTTGCTCGTTTCGAAACTGTTTCACCAGCTTACTACACAATAGATGCCTCGGTTGAATTAGAATTCAAAAACACACAACTTATCACAATGAAATTGGGAGTTAAAAACTTGACCAATCAAACGTACATTGATCATTTGTCTCGATTAAAAAGCATGGGCATTCCTATGATGGGAAGAGGATATTTTCTTACACTTCAATTCGACATTAATTCAAAACAACAATGAAAAACAACCCGAAATTCTATCTCTTAATCGCAATGATTGCGACGTCGGCACTGCTCTCTTGTGGTAAAAACAAATGTCACGAATGCCACTACGATGGATTGAATGGTATTGTGGAATTGGGCGAACAATGTGGAGATGACATTGAGGCTTTAGAAGCTAACGGATATACTGATTCTACAGGAACCTATGAGGTTCATTGCCATGAACACTAGCATCATTTAGGTATAGACAAAATCTATATAGATATAGTTAAAATTACTTTCTTGTATATGTGAAACTTGAATACGTTTGCCTAGAAACAAAATTCAAGTAACATGAAAAAAACGTTAATAGCTGCTCTTTTGCTGGTGTCTATGCAAAGTATAGCTCAGCATCATGAAGGACAAACGGGGTCATGTCCTTTTCATCCAACTACTTCACCTGTGAAAACAGAAGTCATTGGAAGTGGAAAAGACAATGGAGATTGGTGGCCAAATGCGCTCAACTTGGAAGTGCTTCGTCAACATTCGACTTTGTCTAACCCAATGGAGGCGCAATTCAATTATGCAAAGGCCTTCAAGAGTTTAGATTATTTCGCATTAAAGAGCGACATCAATACCTTGCTTACTCAAAGTCAAGATTGGTGGCCGGCAGATTTCGGGAATTACGGTCCGTTATTCATACGCATGGCTTGGCATAGTGCGGGAACCTACAGAACCGGTGATGGTCGTGGTGGTACGCGTTCTGGCATGGAACGATTTGCTCCTCAAAACAGTTGGCCAGATAATGCGAACTTGGATAAGGCCAGGCGGTTGTTGTGGCCCATTAAGCAGAAATACGGTAACAAAATTTCATGGGCAGACCTCATGATATTAGCAGGTAATGTGGCCTTGGAAAATATGGGATTCAAAACGTTTGGTTTTGCGGGAGGACGTGTAGATGTTTGGGAACCGGAGCAACATGTATATTGGGGACCTGAATCGAAATGGCTCGATGACCAGCGCTACACGGAAGGAAGACAATTGGAAAAACCATTGGCTGCCGTGCAAATGGGATTAATATATGTGAATCCGGAAGGTCCTAATGGCAACCCCGATCCAATTGCGTCTGCAAAAGACATTCGTGAAACTTTTGGTAGAATGAGCATGAACGATGAGGAAACGGTTGCGCTAATCGCAGGAGGACACACCTTTGGTAAGACGCATGGCGCTGCAAGTGCTTCACACGTTGGTCCCGAGCCTGAAGCAGCTTCTATAGAGGCTCAAGGATTTGGATGGTTAAGTGACTACAACAGCGGCAGTGGTAAAGACGCCATAACTTCAGGATTAGAAGTTACCTGGACCTCTACCCCAACACAATGGAGCAATAAATTCTTCACAACTCTTTTCAACAACGAGTGGGAACTAACGACCAGTCCTGCAGGAGCAAAACAATGGGTTGCAAAGAATGGATTTGCGAATGTTCCCGATGCCTTCGACCCGAATAAAAAACATTTGCCAGCCATGTTAACAACAGATTTGGCATTGCGTTATGACCCCGTATATGAAAAAATATCACGTCGATTCATGGAGCATCCTGAAGAATTTGCCGATGCATTTGCACGTGCTTGGTTCAAGCTAACGCATCGCGATATGGGACCTAAATCAACGTATCTCGGTCCTGAAATTCCAAAAGAAAATTTAATCTGGCAAGATCCAATTCCAGCGTTGAATCATGCTTTGGTGGATACTAAAGACATTGAAACTTTGAAAAAAGCAATTGTTTCAAGTGGCTTAAGCATTTCTGAATTGGTAAGTACGGCTTGGGCCTCTGCCTCAACTTACAGAGAAAGTGACCGCAGAGGTGGTGCCAATGGTGCGCGCATTCGTTTAGCCCCACAAAAAGATTGGGAGGTTAATAATCCAACGCAGTTGGCGAAAGTGCTTACAGTGTATGAAAAGATTCAAACAGACTTCAATACGAAGGCGAAGGGTGGAAAAAAAGTGTCTATCGCTGACCTCATTGTTCTAGGAGGAAATGTTGGCGTTGAGCAGGCAGCGAAAAATGCTGGAGTAACAGTAGCCGTGCCATTTACGGCGGGGAGAATGGATGCTACTCAAGAACAAACAGATGTTAAATCTTTTGCAGTATTGGAACCGCAGGCAGATGGATTCAGAAATTATTTGAAGACCAAATACACCGTTCCTACTGAGGCCCTGTTGGTAGATAAAGCACAATTATTGAAACTCACGGCTCCAGAGATGACTGTATTGGTTGGAGGAATGCGTGCTATGAATGCTAATTTCGATGGATCCAAAAACGGTGTGTTCACAAATAAAAAAGATCAATTAACCAATGATTTTTTCGTGAATCTATTGGATATTCAAACAACTTGGAAGGCTGTCAACGCAGATAGTGAATTGTTTGAGGGACGCGATAGAAAAACGGGTGAGTTAAAATACATGGCTACTCGTGCCGATTTGATATTTGGCTCAAACTCTGAGTTGCGCGCGTTGGCGGAAGTTTATGCAAGTTCAGATGCAAAAGAAAAAATGATCAATGACTTTGTAAAAGCGTGGGTAAAGGTCATGAATCTTGATCGATTCGATGTGAAGTAAGTTGTTTGGTTAGGTTGAAAAAGCCAGCAGTCATGCTGGCTTTTTTATTTCAAATCTTTGATCTTTTTTTCAGTGTAAACAAATAGAAAAACTATTCCAGATAAAAGAACGGTAAGACTAAGGCCAATTTCCAAGCCTTCAGATAGATTCAATAAAAACCCCAAACCTGCAAAAAAAGACATGATTACACCTTCTGCAAACATGACTTGAGATGAGATTTTTTGAGCGGCATCCCAAGCCTTTTGATTGCTCATGCTACGCCTTGTTCTATATCCGTACAGCCCATTGATTTTTTTTGGCGGAAATAGCCATGTCAGTAGCGAAATAACTACAAATAATGGACCTACAAGAATTAAAGGAAACATAATGAAAAAGCAATTCGAGCAAATAAACAAAAATATCTTCAATAAAAAAGCCTCTTACATGTAAGAGGCTTTTTTATTTCAGCGGTCCGGACGGGACTCGAACCCGCGACCCCATGCGTGACAGGCATGTATTCTAACCAACTGAACTACCGGACCGTTTTCTCTTTCTTCAAAGAGGCTGCAAATATAGCACGTATTCTTTTCCTTGCAAAGGAATTTAAACTTTTTTTCTATTCCCGAATTCCTTGTGACAAACAACCATTCGCTTCAATTGTAACTGTGCCACTCCAGTTGTATTTCGAGTCGGACGCTTTGTAATTGTAGGTTCCAGCTGGCAAACGAATAACTAGCGTTCCATCATCTCCACATGCCGGTGAGTAACTTTGATCTTCAAAATACTGATCTAATTTCCCTACATAAATCCCCTCAATATAAAATGAGATATCACCTGCTCCACCGTAATGCGAATAGAAGCTCACACTTCCTTCAGTGTCTGCCTTTTCATATAAATCCCAATCCACCTCATCATTTGTTACCACTTTAAATGTGGACACATCTAACTCTGTAATGCAGAATTGTCCATCTTCACATGTTCCTTCAATCAAGTCAAAAGAAGTTACTGAACTTGGAATACGGTCAAAACATACTAAGAAAGGACTTTCCGTTCCTCTATAGATCCATCTTGGGTCATTTTCATCGGTAGGTAAATCGGTATAATTCGCATAATATTTTGTTCCGCTTTCTCTGTCAATTAACGTGTATTCTTTCATGTAGATTGAAGTATATCTACTTGCGTAATCTTCGGCTACGGAATAGGTAAAATAAAAACACGTCTGTTCTTCCCAACTGGCCATGTAATCTAGTACCAATTCTGGCTTATTGCCAGGAAACATATCAATTGCATAAGTTACATCACCACCACCAGTATATACATCTTCCGTGGTAAGGTCGAAGTCTACAGCGCCAGATACAATTAAATTTACTAATGGTTGTGGCTCAGAATTCATAAAATCTAGAAGCAACTGCAAATACGATCTCGGTACAGCAAAATTGATATTTTGTCCTTCAGTATATTGACTGACAGAAACTCCAATTAATTCACCCTTTCCATTCATAACTGGTCCACCACTTGAACCCGGTGAAATTGGAGCTGTCATTTGAATGTGCTTAATTCCATCAAAATCTCGCAATCCGCTTACAATTCCATCTGATATTGTTGCGGGCAATCCTTTGGGACTTCCCATCACAAAAACCTTTTCCCCAGGTGTAGGTGCCCCACTAGCCATAGCAATCTTGGGCTTATCTAATCCTACAACATGCAGTAAAACCAAATCTGCCTTCTGATCAACCCCCACATAACCATCAATCTCATAGCGGGTTTGACTATTACTTAAAAAACAATTGGCTGTTACAGCACCTTCAATAACATGGTAATTGGACGCAATGACATTTGGTGCGACAAAAAATCCAGAACCAATGCCCAACTCTGTCTCAATAGTAACCGTTGAACCAACTGTATTTTTATAAATAACTGTCGCATCTTGCCCCAATGAGTTCAAGATAAATGCAACAAGTAGAACAAAGCTTATACTTATTTTTTTCATGATGAAGATCAAATTTCATCACGAATATAATCAAGCTATTTGCACTCCGCTTTCATTCAATACAATTCGAAGCTGTTTATTTCTGAACAGTACGTTAAAAGTTAGACTTTTCCATTTCTTCGGCAACAAAGCATGTTCAAAAACCAATTCCCCGTTTTTCACGCGCATTCCACCAAAGCCCATAACTACAGACATCCAAGTGCCGGCCATTGATGTAATATGCAATCCCTCATGAGCTTCATGGTTGTAATCATCAATATCCAATCTAGAGGTTCTTACATACATTTCATAGGCCTTTTCTTCATAACCCAACTTCGCTGCTAATATGGCATGGACACAAGGCGATAAGCTGGATTCGTGAACGGTTTTCGGCTCATAAAAATCGAAATTGGCTTTGAGTTCTTCCATGGTAAAGTCTTCTTCAAAAAAGAAAAAACCTTGCAAAACATCTGCTTGCTTTATGAATATGCTGCGTAAAATACGATCCCAACTCCAATGCTGATTGATTGGACGCTCTTCAGCTTTCAAATCGGCAATGCTCAGTTGCTCTTTGTCCATGAATCCATCTTGCTGCAAAAAGATGAGGCTATTCTCAAGCTTGGGGTAATACATCTTGTCAATGCGCGCTTGCCATGCAGCACTCTCTGTTTGAAAATCCAAATTCCATTTCTTACACTTTTCATTGAACAAGGTGACATTTTCTGACTGAAGCTTCTCCCCTACTTCCTTGGCGTATTTCATGCACCAAGCCGCTATGTAATTGGTGTAAAAGTTATTGTTTACATTGTTCTCATATTCATTCGGTCCAGTTACACCCAGCATTACGTAAGCTTGTTTTGCTTCCGACCAATTGACCCTTTGTGACCAAAATCTAGCAATACCCAATAAAACATCAAATCCGTATTCACCCAAGTGCGCTTCATCTCCAGTGTATTTCACATAATTATAAATGGCATAAGCAATGGCGCCGTTTCTGTGAATTTCTTCGAAGGTTATTTCCCATTCGTTGTGACACTCTTCTCCATTCATGGTTACCATAGGATACAAAGCCGCTCCGTGAGTGAATCCCAATTTCTGGGCATTTTCAATGGCCTTGTCCAATTGCCTAAATCGGTACACCAAGAGTTGCTTAGCCACGTGAGATTGCCTAGTGCTTTGATAGAAAGGAAGACAATACGCCTCAGTGTCCCAATAAGTCGACCCTCCGTATTTTTCTCCGGTAAATCCCTTCGGACCAATATTTAATCGTGCATCTTGACCGGTATAGGTTTGGTTGAGATGGAAAATATTAAAACGAATACCTTGTTGTGCCTCGTCATCACCTTCAATGCAAATGTCGCCGAGTTCCCAAATTTTATCCCATGCTTGAACGTGAGCTGTGCGCAATTCTTGGTAACCTATGACTGCAGCTTGTTTTGCTTTGTTGGAAGCTACTTGCGAAAGAGATTCGGCTTGTTCATTCAATGAACTTACTATGGACACGTACTTGTGAAATACTACAGACTCACCCTTTTGGATTTGAGTTTTTGTAGTTGACTCAACTCGGTGTGCATTGTGAGTTGCTGACCAATTTGAATTTTTATTATCATGCACTTCCATGGCCCATGCAACTTGAAAACCAGTCTTCAACGTTTCAGCTTGAACTGAACCTACGTTTTCATTTGCCTGTGAACGAATGCTCTTCCAAAACAGCTCATCATAGTTGCTATCATGATTTCGAACTTCAGCCTCTATGAAAGAGTTAACCGAAAGGAGTATATCTTCATCTAAAGCTTTAACCTCGTATCGAATTGCAGCAAGGTCATCATTGGCCATACTACAAAATCTTTCAGCAACTACTTGAATTCTTTTTCCGTAAGGAGACGTAGCAATAAACGAGCGTTGAAGTAAACCCTGCTTCATATCCAACACACGTTCAAAAGACTCTACTTTCCATGTATTCAAGTCAAGCATTTCGTCATTTACATGAATACTTAAACCAATCCAATTTGCTGAATTGAGAACTTTTGCGAAGTACTCAGGATAGCCATTCTTCCACCATCCAACGCGCGTTTTGTCTGGATAATAAACACCCGCTATGTAACTGCCTTGCAAGCTTGGTCCAGAGAAGTCTTCTTCGTGATTTGCACGTTGACCAAATTTACCATTCCCAATGCTGAAGATGCTTTCAGAACTTCTTTGCAAATGAGAATGAAAGGAATCTTCAATGATTTTCCACGGGTCTGTTTTCAAATATTTTATCATAGCGCTTGCAATTCGTAAGAATGCAAAGTAAAGAAAGTGTACTTCTTACACCAAGTAAAAAATGTTCACATTTCGAATTGAATAGCCCAAGCAGTGGCCTCATATATGGCTCTTTTGGCGTCTAATCGCTCACTTGATTTAGCTCCTCCAAGCACCACATGATTTGATACATTGAATGACCCTGGAAGATTCGATTCTTGTCCTGTGCAATTGATAATTGCCGAAGGGTTTAGCACCTCAATATTTTCACCTTTGGTCATAAGAAATGCGCCATCACGAATTTCCATGTTTGAAACGTGTGAATGAATTTGGGTACCCAATTCAGCCAATTCCGTGCGATGCGACCACACGGTGGTCTTTCCCAATTTGAATCCCAACTTTTTTCCAGTTCGTTGTACGAAATGAATTTTTCGCTTCGCCACTCGCAAAACCTTTTCTTTAAGCGCTCCAGGGAAATTGAGAGAAGGATCAACTCCCCAATGATCTTGGTAATCAGTTATTCCCTCAGCTTCAGACCCTAGGAGACTAGCCACATCCATGGCAATTCCTCCGGAACCAATAATGACGATTTCCTTACCAAGTAAGGATTCTTGTTCAATGGCCTCAACATAGTTTAAAACGGGAATGGAATGATCTGATTTCAATGAATTCAATTCTTTTGGAACCACGCCCGTTGTAATGACGTGAAAATCAAAAGTATCTTCAAGCCAAGATGAATCCTTGCAGTTCAAATGTATAGGCACCTGAAGTTCTTTCAACTCTTCAGAGTAATAGCGAAGTGTCTCGTTCATTTCCTCCTTTCCCGGAATTTGGGCTGCCCATTTAAATTGTCCTCCAATCGCATTCGACTTTTCAAACACTTCCACCTGAAACCCACGTTGACTCAAGGTAATGGCAACGGCGCATCCGGAAACCCCAGCTCCAATGACCGCAATTCTCTTGGTGTTTTTTGTTGGGATAATTTTCCATGTGAGCTCTCTGGCAGCAAACGGATTCACTAAACAAGATGCCGTTTCACCTGAAAAAATCTGATCCAAACATGCCTGATTGCAGGCAATGCAGGTATTTATGCGATGCGCATTTCCAGTTCTCGCCTTTTGAACGAAAAAGGGATCGGCCAACAATGGTCTAGCTAGACTAACCAAATCAGCCTTTCCACTTGAAATAATTTCATTTGCTAATTCAGGCGTGTTAATTCTATTCGTTGCTGAAACTGGAATTGAAACCTGTTCTTTCAACCAAGCGGCAGCCCATGAGTATGCACCTCTTGGAACACGCATACTAATTGTTGGAATGCGGGCTTCGTGCCAACCAATACCGGTATTAAAAATATGAACACCTTCCTTTTCCAGAGCCTGAGCCAAGTATACAATCTCATCTTTTGAACTTCCGTTTTCAACCAAATCAGCAATGGAAATACGAAAGATAAGAATGAAATTCTCGGACACCGCGGCTTTGATGGCTCGCACAATTTCTATGGCGAATCGCATTCTATTCTCCATTGAACCTCCATATGCATCTTTTCGTTGGTTGGTTCTTGGTGAAATAAATTGATTGATCAAATACCCCTCACTTCCCATGATTTCAACCCCGTCATAGTTGGCCTGTTCAGCGAGTTGAGCGCAGTAGGCAAAATCTGATATCGTATTTTCAATTTCTTCAACAGTAAGTGCTCGCGGTGTATAAATATTGATCGGTGCTTGAATGGCTGAGGCACTTACGCACTGATCATGGACACCATATCTACCTGCATGCAAAATTTGAAGTGCTATTTTTCCACCTTCGTTGTGCACAGCCGTGGTAATGATTTTGTGTTTGTCAACGAGAGAGGCATCTTGTAACATGATGGCACCCGGCCACAATTGACCTTGTGCATTTGGTGAAACACCACCGGTTATAATCAACGCTACTTCACCCTTGGCTCTTTCGGCATAATAGGCGGCCATGGCTTCGAAACCATTGGGAAGTTCTTCCAAACCGGTATGCATGGATCCCATGATGTAACGGTTTCGCAATGTCTGATTGGCTATGGTTATAGAAGTAAGGGCAATGCTCATATGCTTGCGAATGTAGGAGAAATCTTCTTCAATGAACAAGAAGCAATTTCTATTACTTTTGAAAGTGTATTTTTCACACGAAGTATGACAAACAAGGGAATAAAACCGAAAATTGAGACACAGGGCATGGATATTTCCGTGGATTGTGTGGTATTTGGATTTGATAACGATCAGCTGAAGGTGTTGCTCATTGAACAAAAGCAGCCAGCAGATACATCCATTAAAACGCAGAAAGCAGTTCCAGGAGATTTGGTATTGGATAATGAAAGTTTAGATGAGGCGGCAGCCCGTATATTGAAAGAGCTCACCTCGTTAAAAGGCATTTATTTAAAGCAGTTTTTTGCATTCGGTGATCCCAATCGTGTTCGTGGTCTAAAAGATCAACAGTGGTTGCGAACTTTTCGCGTGAATCCTGAAAGACGCGTTTTAACTGTTGGATATTACTCATTGGTTAAGCTCTCTGAGTTCAAACCGAAAGCAGCGAATTTTGCAGGAAATGCTTATTGGGTTGACGTTTACAACATACCGTCTCTTGCCTTCGACCACAATGAAATTGTACATAAGGCCTTACTGATGTTACGACATGAACTGATGGCTGATCACATTGGCTTTGAATTGTTGCCCGAAAAATTCACACTGTCACAACTACAAAAATTATACGAGATCATTCTCGATAAAAAATTAGATAAACGTAATTTCAGAAAAAACATTTTAAGAACTGAAACACTTACACCACTTGAGGAAAAGCAGCAGGGTGTTCTGCACAAACCGGCTCAACTTTTTAAGCGAAAGTTGAAATGAGAATTATAGCTTTTTTGTTAACCTCAATTCTTGCCATTCATACTTCTGCGCAATTACCTGAGTGGGGAATGGCCTTTTTGCAAGATGAAGTTGCAACTATTCATGTGAGTATAGATATGGATACCTTATCGGCCCTCGAGGATCCTGCCAATTGGGGGAATTCACACGAGTTTCCTTGTAATTTGGTTTATTCTACTGCAACGGGATTTTCAGGATATAACCAAGTGGGTATTCGATTAAGAGGCAATACATCTCTAGCGGCTCAAAAGAAATCATTCAAGTTGAAATTTGATGCTTTCACACCCCAGTCTTTTTATGGTTTGAAAGAAGTGAATCTCATTGCGAATCAAAATGACCCTAGTTTACTTCGAGCGAAATTGTGTTGGGATTTTTTCAGGGAAGCGGGAATTCCAGGTGCCCGCGTTTCCTATGTTCGTTTATATATCAACGATTTATATGCCGGCTTGTATGTGAATGTAGAGCAGATCGACGAGACGTTTGCGGACACCTATTTCGATGATGGAACTGAAAACCTTTGGAAGTGTTTATGGGGAAGTGATCTGGCCTTTCAGGGAACTAATCCAGATGCCTATGCCGATGACAGTTACAATTTAATTGAAAATGAGGATCAGCAAGACTTTTCTGTCTTAGCCAATTTTGTAACCAAGCTGAATCAAACTTCACTCACTAATTTGCCTTGTGAAATTGAGCGTATTTTCAATGTTCACGACTATCTAAAAATCATGGCCATTGATGTTCTCATTGGAAATTGGGATGGATATATTTTCAATAAAAACAACTACTATTTGTATCAAAATGAAAATACTGGGCTGTTGGAATATATCCCATATGATTTAGACAATACCTTGGGAATTGATTGGGTTGGAATAGACTGGGGTTCACGAGCCGTATATTCATGGAATGGCAACAGTACGCGCCCCTTATTTACACGTTTGCTTCAAGTTCCGAGCTACAGGAATGAATTTACAAATTACCTGTACGAATTGCAAAGCCTCTACTTTAACCCTTCTCATGTATCACAACGAGCATTGAATTTTCAAAATTTAATAGCTACCGCTGCGATTGAAGACCCATTTCGACCGCTTGATTTCGGATTCACGAGTGATGACTTTTTGAATGCCATCGATGAAGCTTGGGGAAATCATGTTGACTATGGTATTACACAATATGTTGATACGCGCTGGAATACCGCGGTGGTTCAATTGGATGACATTCAGCCTTATTTGAGTATACACAACGTGAGAGGTCAACTTCAAAATGACAGTCTATTGGTAACTTATCTAGCCAATACATTGCCTACAGATCATACCGTAGTTTACAGAAACATTTTAACCAATGTGTGGAACACCTTACCTACTTCGATAGAAATAGGACCAGGACCACTGAATGAGAAAAAATATTTCTCTTCCATAGCTCTTCCAACAGATAGCATAAACATTGTTGTTGGGGTAATACCCAATGCATGGCTCAACAGCATTGATGATCATGATTGCAACTTTCGTTATGTTTTTGGTCAGCTGAGTTCAACACCAATCGTGATAAATGAAATTGCACCTGCTGGAACATTGAATGCATCCGACGCAGATGGCAATTCAGATTGGATTGAATTATATAATGCGGGAACTACAGCCGTTAACTTGAAATCGAAATTCATCAGTGATGATATCTCAAATCCAAACAAGTGGAGACTGCCTGATGTGACGCTTGATCCAGGCGATTATTATTTACTTTGGGCAGATGATCAGTATGAACAAGGTGTAAACCACTTGGGATTCAAGCTGAACAATACCACTGAGGAAGTTTCATTAGCTGAATTTCAGAGTTATGCCATTCGATACATTGATTCTACACATTATGAAAACATCCCTTTCAATTCAACTTGGGGAAGGTATACTGATGGGGAATTGCCTTGGATTGAATTTTTAAATACCACTCCTAACGCTTCAAATTTATATGTTACTGTAGAAGAATTGGGAACTCACTCGGCTCATGCTTACCCGAATCCAACTCAAAATAGAATTCATTTTTCAGAGAAGCTTTCGGGTTATGTTTATGATACAAATGGGAATCTTATTCACGAATTTCAAAATGAATTCAGCCTCAATCTAGAGCACCTTTCAACCGGAGTTTATCTTATAAGAACTGAAAAATATCAGTTCAAAGTCATGAAATTCTGATTCAACTGCGATTGGGCTGTTGTATCTTGCGCTCATGTATTATAGCGATTATCTTCAACTCAATAGCATTCTGAATGCACAAGATTTAGAAAGTGATAAGCAAGGCAAACATGCCCATGATGAAATGTTATTTATAATCATACATCAGAGTTATGAATTATGGTTCAAACAAATTCTATTTGAAACCAAGTCTGTTTATGACATCTTAGCCAAAGAAGAAATCAATGACAATAGTCCTGAACTGCAAGTTGCTGTTAATCGATTGCACCGTGTAACAGAGATTTTACGCGTGTTGGTTGATAAAGTGACCATACTCGAGACCATGTCAGCTCAAGATTTCCTTGATTTCAGAGATTTTTTAAGACCTGCATCTGGATTTCAGAGCATGCAATTTAAAGTCTTGGAAACGCTACTCGGATTAAAAATTGAAGAACGTCATGGTCAAGAATACTTTACAAGTCAGTTGCGTTCCGAAGATGCCAAGAGCATTTACACGTTAGCCAAAGAAACCACACTGCTTCAGTTGGTGAATAACTGGCTTGAGCGCATGCCCTATTTCTCTGAATCTTATTGGCATGAAGGAAATCAATTTTTCGATCAATACAGAGCCGCCTACGCTCAAAGTTTAGGCGAAGGTGAAAAACAAAATATGCAAGCTTTCGATGAGTTGTTTATGGGAGAAAAATTGGAAGGAAGAAAGCTAAGTATGAAAGCCAGACGTGCAGCTCTTTTCATTATGCTTTATAGAGATTATCCCATTCTTCAAAATCCATATCGCATCATGAATTTATTGTTGGACATTGATGAATTATTAGCCACTTGGAGATGGAGACACATGAACATGGTTCACAGAATGATTGGCAATAGATCTGGAACTGGTGGTAGCACAGGAAAAGGTTATTTGAGAGAAGCGGCAATGAAGCATTACATCTTTCAGGAATTCGCTGAATTGACATCGTTTTTGGTTGAACGAAGTAAATTTCCGCAGTTACCTCCTACCCTTGAGTCGAAGTTGGGATTTACGCGTTAGATTCGTTCTAAAACAAGCATGCACCAATTGTCTTTCACTTTTCTTGAAACCTCTTTAAATTGAGAAAATGCTTGGAGTAAATGAGAAACGTCTGTTTCGTAAAAACCGCTGAGTAGTAGCTTCGATTTTGGCTTGCAAACTTGGGTATACATTGGGCATTGATTGACCAAAATGTTTCGATTGATGTTCGCCAAGAACACATCTGATTCAATGTTTTTTAGGTGTTCAACCTCGCCAAGTTTCACATGAATTTTCGAACATCCGTTGCGCTCAACATTTTCAATAGCGTTTTCAAAAGCCCATTCATCAATGTCGATAGCCAAAACGTTTTTCGCGCCTAATTTTTCTGCCACTATTGCAAGAACAGCCGTTCCACTTCCCATATCAACAACCATCTTGTCTTTCAAATCCAATTCAAAACATGCCTCAGTCATTAAATATGTTGTGGCATGATGACCTGTACCGAAACTCATTTTTGGCTCTATAACTACGTTTAGAACATTCGTCTTTTCTTCGTGAAAAGGGGCCCGAATGTAACATTTATCTCCCACTTCTATGGGGTCAAATTGCGACTCCCACTCTGCATTCCAGTTAATATTGGCTAGCTCTTCTGTTGTGAATGAAAATGTTATTTGAGGTATACTTAGTTCGCGTAATTGCTGCTCTAACGAATTTGACCAAAACTGACTTTCTATATATGCCTTCAGCCCCTCCTCTGTTTCTTCGAAACTATCGAAGGCATAATCAGCAAGTATTGCTGTGAGCACATCATTTCCGGGTAATATGGGATCCACATTAAAATGAACAACAGTATATCCCATATTAAGACTCGTAAATGAATTTGAAATCTTCTACTTTAAGTGAGGCACCTCCTATTAAACCGCCATCTACATCTGGGCATGCAAGTAACTCTTTTGCATTGGAAGCGTTCATACTGCCACCGTATAGAATTTTTATTTGAGACGCACAATGCTGACCGAATGCACGTTCAATTTCATTTCGAATGAATGCGTGCATTTCTTGAGCTTGAGTGGTGGTTGCTGTAACTCCAGTTCCTATAGCCCAAACAGGCTCGTAAGCAATGATAACATTTTTCATTTGTTCTGAACTCAAATGACCAAGTACCTCGGTTATTTGTCTCTGAATAACAATTTCATGCTTTAACTCATTTCGCTCTTCTATGGTTTCACCAATGCAATACAACGCTATAAGGTTATTCTCTAATAATCTATCTACTTTTTCTTTTAATATCGAAGCCTTTTCAGCATGGTATTGCCTTCTTTCACTGTGCCCGACTAAACTGCCCATCACATGAAGCGATGCCAGCATAGAAGCACTTACTTCACCCGTAAAAGCTCCCTTCACATGAGCGCTAACGTCTTGAGCGAAAACAAAGGGATCTACAGCATTCGAGAATGCAGAAAGATAGCAAGCTGGAACACACAAAGCAATTGCTTTATCATTGTTTTCAATAGCTTGTACATTTCGGAAGAGTTCCTTGGCTTCATTGAAGTTAAGATTCATCTTCCAATTTCCTGCAATGAGTTTTGTTCTCATGATTTAAAGTTTATTAACGAAGGTACATCGAGAGCAAAAAAAAAGCAGACCGAAGTCTGCTCTTTTTCAACTATACCTTATTTATTTCTTGATTACTCGAATACTCACTGAGGAAACAGCATTATTCAAGTTTAAGAAATAGATACCCGATTCCAAATCAGAGATGTTGATCTGTAGAAAGTTATTTCCCGCTGAAACATTGTTTTGAGAAGACATCACTTTCTTTCCAGTTAAGTCATACAAATCAATTTGAACTAAATCTGACATTTCTTGCCCGAATTCAATATTTAAAATCTCAGAAGTTGGATTTGGGAATATATTCAAATCAGCGAAAGCAATGTTTTCTGAAACAGAAACGCTTGTTAAGTTTAAAGTGAAAGTATCTGTACAATCACCATTGGTGGCAGTTAAGGTCACTATATAATCACCACCTGCAGCATAGGTGTAATTTGGGTTCGAAGAGGTTGAAGTATTACCATCTCCAAAATTCCAAACATATGAATTTGCATTTGATGAATTATTCAAGAATTGTATGGTTAAGCTTCCATTGGTTTGAACAAAAGATGCGTCTGCCGTTGGAGCTGCATTCACGCTTACCAATACAGGTTGAGAAACACCTACACCATTACATGCATCTGCATTGGTTACAGTAACCGTGTACAAACCTTCTTCAGTAGCATTAATGGTCTGTGTTGTTTCCGGTAAAATGTTTCCATTAAAACTCCACACATAAGTATCAGCCGTTGAAGCAGATAGTTCAACAGTTGATCCTTCGCAAATAATTGCACTTCCATTCACTGAAACCGTTGGAATTGGCGAATCG
>CAYSEX010000002.1:0-84894 GCA_964430305.1 uncultured Chryseobacterium sp. | reverse complement strand
TTAGGTTCGAAGGGGATCCTCCTACGCAAATCGTCTGAGTGGCTGTCGGCTGGGTGCTTATTGTTGGATCGGCCAAGACAATCACCTCAGAAACTGCACTTGTTATAGAAGGGCACCCGCCACCAGTGATGCTTACAACACAATAATAGAAAGTAGTTCCAGCTGCAACCGCTGGGGGCACATAGCTATCACTTGTAGCTCCTGTAATTACAGAACCTCCCGATGTGGAGTTAACGGTGTTGCTGTACCACTGATAAGACAACGTACCCGCAGGGTCGGCGTTCACTACTGCAACATTTAGAGCTGTTGTTGTGCCTCCAACACAAAGTGTTTGAGAGGATATGGGTTGAACAGAAAAGGAAGTAACAAAAACGGTCAACGTATCGGTGGCGTCGCATTGCGCAGGCACCCCGGGAATTGTTGCAGTGATTATAGTGTTGGAGGAAATCGATTCAAGAATTTGATTTGCATTGCTTCCGTCGAATCCAGGGGTATTATCGCCACTCAATACATTCCATGTGTATGAAGTTCCACCTGAAGCAGTAACATTCAAAGGAGTATTTGCGCATATTGTTGCTGTAACCGGAGAAAGTTGAATACTCGGATAAATGTTCAGCGTAATATCCATTTCATCAGAGCTTGGCAAGAGACAGGCGTCATCCACTGCATCAAAATGCACGATAAAGCCGGTTCCAATTGTTGCACTTGAGGTTGCCATACAAAATTCACCTATTCCCGGATTGGTTGAGGATGTTGATTGTATAAATACTGGATTTCCTGCATTTAACCCAACTGGCCAAGTGGCGGTAAGAGTAATATTCCTCTGGATATTTGGGTTTGAGGCTGAAACAGTAAAACAAATACTATCTCCAGCACAAGCATTAACAGTGGTTGGGTTGAGGAGTTGTGTTAGATTTTGAATGCTCTGAATTTCAGGTAGGTCGAAGGTTGTGGGAGTAGAAGCACAATCTCGGATTACGAAAGCCATATTTTCGAAGTATGTACCAATTACATTACCTCCTTGAGTGAGCGTGATTTGAATTGTCACTATGTATGTACCTACGGTTTGTCCAACGGTATTAATAGTTACTGCGCCTGTAGTTGCATTAACGGTTGCACCAAGGGTATTGGTATAACCTGGTACACCTATAGAACTATTGATTGATGCTCCTGTTGTCTGGGGGGTAACAATCGCATAAGCTGCAGTTACGCCTGCGGGGATGGTGAACGAAGGCACATGCGTCACGTTTCCATTATTCCTGCATTCGTACGGAACTTGCATAGACGTTATTACAGGAGAATCTACACAATAGGCCGTATTGATAGTGGCGCATATGTAGGCATCAGGAAGAGTTGAGTAATTGATATTGTTGAAATAATTCCAATCACCTTCATTCCAAATTACTTTCCATGTGCAATTCGCATCAAGGGTAACTGTTCCCCTGTATACGAGTTTCTGAGTACCTGGCGCTAATCCACCAACACAAGAACTATTTGCCAATTCCGAGGGGCATAAGTCTGATATCTCAGTAGTGCTAATAAGTGACAAAGACGCATTGAATGGAAATGCTCCACATCCGCTTGGAAAGAAAAAAACATTTTCAGCATTTAAAGCTGTTGACGCACCGAAACAATCTTTATAGATAGTTAACGTAACTTGATACTGATTTGAACCCAAACAATCCCAAGTCACATTTCCACCCAATACGTGGTTGGCTTCTATTTCCTTGGAAAAAAGAAACAACGTAAGAAAGAACAGCAGTTTATAAATCCGCATCACAAGTCGGTTAAGTTTTCAAGATTTGCAATTTACAAAAGATTGGACATAACCACACATCAAAAAATACTCATTACCGGATAGTATAAGACCAATCTTTCCAATATCATGACTTTAGATTCTACCAAAAAGGTGCATCTTCAATCACAAATAACTTAAAAAAGATATAAAAATTCATTTTCCAACTTATCTTCGCCTCCAAATTTTAAGCTATGAAAAAACAATTACTCATCGCATTTTTCTCTGTCACAGCTCTAGTAGCTCAATCACAGTGCACAGAAATTTTCATCTCTGAAGTAGTAGAGGGTTGGAGTAATAATAAAGCAGTAGAAATCTATAATCCAACCAACCAAATCAAGAATTTAAACGGTTATGGAATAGTTCGTTTTCAAAATGGAAGTACCACCTATGGCAGTATTTCCCCATTAGATGGTTATACTATTGCGCCCTATAGTGTGCTTGTAGTTGTGCTTGACAAGAGAGACTCACTTGGAACCGGATTGGAATCTCCTGTATGGGATGAACTACAATTGGTTGCAGATGTCTTCATTAACCCAAATTACGATAATGGTATTTGGCCAATGTATTTCAATGGGAATGATGCATTAGCTATAGTATCAAACAATGGAAACACCCTAATTGATTTATACGGTAGAATTGGAGAGGGTACTGGTTTCGGCGGTTGGAGTGCTTATGGAACTGATGCGACAGGAACTACGCTTTATGCTTCACAAGATCATACTCAAAAAAGAAAATCTAACGTGCTAAGTGGTATTACATCGAACCCAAGCTCATTTGATGTTTTTGCTCAATATGATACCTTACCTGCAAACACTTTCGATTTTTTAGGAGAACACGTTTGTGATTGCACTGTAAATGTTTCCGAGATAAATAGCAGAACTTCAGTTCAGATGTATCCGAATCCTGCTGGAGATACGCCTGTTTCATTTATATCAGAAGCAGTAATTTCAAGGTACCAAATCATTGATGTGAATGGAAAATTAATTTTCTCTGAAAATAACGTGAATCAAATTTTCGGACGAATTGAAACCGCTGAACTTCCATCTGGATTTTACCACGTTCAGTTCACAGACGTTACAGGTGCAGTTACCACGCAAAAATTAATTAAGTAACTGTATTCCAAAATTATTTAAGGGGCCTTGTGCCCCTTTTTAATCCCCAAGTATTATGCATAGAAAACACCTTTTTCTCTTTCTATCATTCTGTTTCATTCATCTCCTATCGTGGTCACAAAAGGCCGTAGTTACAGGAATTGTAAGAGATGCTCTTACGGGCGAATCAATTCCGGGAGCCTTACTCTATTGGCAAGATAAAAAGGCGGGGTTGGCTGTTAATACCGACGGAACATTTTCAACCGAATTAGCATTCGGTGAATACACCTTTGTTGCAAGTGCCATCAATTATGAAGAGAGTAAAAAAACTGTTAAAATCAATGGTAAAACACATCTCGAATTTGACATCATTCTTACATCACAAAAAGAAATTATTATAACAGCTGACATTGCTGTAGGTCGCAATGTACCCGTTGCAGTGTCTAACATTGGTTTAAAAAGAATTGAAGAAGAGTTAGGAGGAAGAGAAATTGCAACGTTGGCAAATACTACACCCGGCGCTTATGCCACACGCGCTGGGGGCGGTGATGGTGATGCCCGAGTTACCATAAGAGGTTTCAGCGGAAACAATCTTGCAGTTATGTTAGATGGGGTACCGGTAAACGATATGGAAAATGGAGCTGTGTATTGGAGCAATTGGTTTGGACTTGACTTAGCAACACAAACAACTCAAATCCAAAGAGGACTTGGAGCATCAAAATTGGTTATTCCCGCAGTAGGTGGAACTATGAATCTAATTACTCGTGGTATAGACTCGAAACGCAGCATTCGTGTGAAACAAGAATACGCGTATGGCGCATTTTCAAGGAGTTCATTCGCCCTCAATTCAGGAAAGACAAAAAAAGGATGGGGGTTTAGTTTGGCAGGTTCATACAAAACAGGAAACGGATGGGTAGACGGAACGTTTACAAATGGTTTTTTCTACTACGGTAAAATTGAAAAAATCATTGGCAAACATTACTTAAGTCTTTACGCACTCGGTGCACCTCAAAGACACGGACAGCGATTGCGTTCAGATGCTGTTGCCATGTACGATCAAGAAACGGCATTATCTGTTGGCGCTCCACTCACCTATGATGCAGGAAGTGTTGGGGAAGTTTCAATATTCAGTGGCGGAATAAACTACAATCCAGACTTAGGGTTTTTGCAACGATATGATTTAGTAAATGGTCAACGGGTCAATGTACAGGAAATTGAAGAATTCAATGGGCGAGTGAATTTCTATCATAAACCTCAAGTTTCCTTGAAAGATGTATGGAATATCAATGACAAGTCTTTTCTTTCAACTGTTGCCTATTTATCCATAGGAAAGGGAGGCGGAACACGCTGGAATAGCAATATTACAGCAAATGATTATTTAGCAGATGGCTCCGTAAATGTGCAATCCTTTTTTGACTCAAATGTTGGTAATAAAATTCCACTTTTTTCAGGAGCAGACTATAACATTAACTATCAGGTAGACTCTGTTGAGCGCTATGCTGTTTCGAACTTCGTAAAAGCAAGTATGAATGAGCATTATTGGACAGGAATTCTGAGCACATACAGCAATAAAATCAGTGATAATTTAACCTTCTCTGGGGGAATAGACGCACGTTACTATCGAGGTTTACACTACCGAAAAATCATAGACTTAATGGGTGCTGATTATATGATAGCAAGGCAAAATTACAATGCCAATGACCCTAACCTAATTAAACGTGTTGGTGATACCATTGACTACAATAACGATGCATATATAGCGTGGGGAGGGGTGTTCGGTCAAGTTGAATATGATGGGGAGGACTTCTCATTTTTTGCAAGTATTTCCGGTGCACAAACAGCATATAAACGTGTTGATTACTTCAAGCCAAAAGTTATAGAATACTTGGACCCAAATGGCGAGTTACAGGAGGTTTCTGTTGGATATGTTCTTCCAACAACGGCTAATCCAATTGCCTTGATTTCAGATTCTACAAGTGTGAGTACCATTGATGGAATAGAAACTTTTGGAAGTAATGCTTCGGGTGCAAAATACCAAAGCACAGGCTGGTATAGAAGGCCAACCTTTACCTTAAAGACAGGGTTTCAATATAAAATCAATAAGAATTTCAGTGTCTTTCAGAATATTGGATACCTTGACAAAGCCCCCCAATTCAGTCAGGTTTATACCAATGATAACGCCTTGTTTCAAAACATTCAAAACGAAAAAATCTTCAGTACTGAAATTGGTTCTAGTTTTAAATCGAAAGAATTCACAATCAACGTCAATGCCTATTGGACCATCTGGAAAAACAAACCTTACCCCTATGGCGTAAGTGTTCCAAACCCACTCGATCCATCAACGAATATAGCTGTGAACATTCAAGGTATGAATGCAAGACACATGGGATTTGAGTTTGAACTTGCTTATAAGTTGAATGAGAATATTACTCTAGAAGCTTTAGGCTCATTTGGAGACTGGATATGGACTTCTGGAGATACCGTCTTAATTAATGATGATTTCAACAATCCAATTTACAATGTTCCTGGAGACCCAAGCAGCGGTAGATATCAATTGGTATATGATGCAGCTGGCGTTCACGTGAGTGATGCGGCTCAAACACAGCTGGGGGGATTGATACGTTATGAATGGAAAAATGGAGCTTACATAAAAATGCGATACATGTATTTTGATAGATACTACGCTGCAATGAATCCATTTCAATTAAATGGTGTTAACGCAGCTCGTGAGTCATGGCAAATTCCTTCATACGGATTAACCGAACTTCACGGAGGATATTCTTTCAAATTTGAAAAATTCAAGCTAGACCTACGAGGAAGTGTCTTCAATGTGTTGAACAAAAAATACATTGCAGATGCAAATAACAATGACCAAAATGCTTTGTATAATAACAAAGATTTTAATTTCGGTGCAAGTTCAGCTGGAGTATTCTTTGGTCAAGGACGATGGTTTAACTTATCTTTAACAGCTACTTTCTAAACAAGAAAAACAACAAAATGAAATACATTTATACTTTCTTTCTGGGGTTTTTGCTAATCAATGCAAATGCCCAATTCGTTATCAACGAAGTCGATGCAGACCAACCAGCCGCCGACACGCAAGAATTCGTTGAGATATACGGAACACCAGGTTCATCTTTGAATGGATACTTGCTTGTATTTTTCAATGGAAATGCAGACGGATCAGGAGTAAATTCTTATTTAACAGTTGATTTAACTGGTTATACAATTCCCGCTTCGGGTTATTTCGTTTACGGAAATGCTGCAGTTCCGAACGTGAATTTGATTGCTGCTGATAATTCCATTCAAAATGGACCAGATGCAGTCGCATTGATTCAAGCACCCGCAGCATCATGGCCGGTTGCAACACCAGCTTCAAACGTTGGAGTAATTGATGCTTTGGTTTATGGTACCGCTGATGTAGATGCCACGGGCCTAATTGCAGCGCTAACACCAGGGCAAATTCAGTTCGATGAAGGTGCGGCGAACAATACAAACTCATCTTCCCGTTTACCTGACGGTGGAGCTCCATTTGCAACAAACACCTATGTGGCCCAAGCTCCAACACCTGGAGCCTCGAATGCGGGTGTTATCTCAGGATGCACAGATAACAGTGCGTGCAATTATAACGCCTTAGCTACTTTAGACAATGGTACCTGTGCTTTCCCTGGCGATGCATGTAACGATGGAAATCCGAATACCACTAGTGACCTATATGACGGAACATGTACATGTATTGGCTTCTTAAGCGGTTGTACTGATCCAACAGCATGTAACTATGACAGCAACGCCTTGTTAGACAATGGAACATGCGCTTTTCCTGGTGATGCATGTAATGATGGCGACGCCAACACAGCTAATGATCTTTATGATGCTCTATGCGGTTGTGCGGGTACTCCAACAGGAAATAGCTCCATACTAACTGCAGAAGGCACTCCATTGAATCAATCTGTTACCGTAACAGGTGTTGTAACGAATGGAGCGGAAATGGGAAGTTCAGTTCGTTATATTCAAGATAATGTTGCAGGTATAGCTATTTATCCAGGTCTCGATTGGGCAGCATGGGGTGCCGCTCCTATGCGTGGTGACATTATTACCGTAACGGGGGTACTTACTCAGTATAATGGTTTATTGGAAGTAGGTCCAACTTTAACGGCAGTTACTGTTGTGTCTTCAAATAACACCTTACCTACTCCACAACTCATGACACCTGCTCAGGTGAATGAAGATGATGAAGGAGAACTCGTTACCATTGAAAATGTACAATTCGATTTAGCCGGTTCGGTTATTTCTGGAAACTCAACATATTCCTTCACATCAAACGGTGAGTCGGGTGTAATTTATATCCGTAACGGAAGTGTATTGGTTGGAACTAATCTTCCTGCCAGCGCCATTACACTTGTAGGTATAGTATCGCAATTTGACGCTACAGCGCCTTATGATGCAGGATATCAAATTTTACCACGTGATGAAAATGATTTCATTCTACCTCCTGGGGTAGCATTACTTGGTCCAGTAACACAAACAAACATTACCACTTCATCATTTGATTTGAACTGGACTACCAACAATGCAAGCGATAGCCGTGTAGATTATGGATTAACTCCTGCCCTCGGTCAAACTGTATATGTGAACGAAAGCGTAACCAACCACACGGTGAACATTCCTGGATTACAACCCGGAACTATTTACTATGCCTCTGTTACTTCTGCCAATGTTGATGGATCCAGCACAAGTAGTGTTCGTCCGTATGCAACGAAATCTTTAAGTTCAGGAGAAATTCGTGTCTATTTCAACCGTGCTGTTGACACCAACTATGCTACCAATGAAAATGCACTTTCCATAGGTGCAGGTTCAAATGATACCATTGCAGCTTACATTCTTCGTGCCCAGCAAGCAGTTGATATTGCAATCTACAATTTCACTGATGACGCTGTAATTGCAAATGCCATTAACAATAGATTCAACGCCGGCGTACAAGTTAGAATTGTTGCTGATGGATCAACAGCTCAATTGGGATTGGGATTGTTAAATCCAAATATTCCGGTAGTTGAAAGAATTAACAGCAGTGGTACTGGTATTATGCACAATAAATTCATTGTAGTAGACCCAGACTCTGCAGCTAATTCATGGGTATTCACTGGTTCCATGAACTGGACAGACAACAACATGTACAATGACTTCAACAACATCATTATTTTCCAAGATCAAAGTTTGGCAAGAGGATATCGTCTTGAGTTCGAGGAAATGTGGGGTGGGTCTGGAGCTCAGCCTGGAAATTCAAATGGTGTTTTCGGTTCAACCAAAACCAACAACACGCCACTTGAATATGTCTTGGGTCCAAATGACATTCGCGTGGAAAGTTATTTCTCACCCACCGACAACGCAAATGGAGCTATTATCAAAACCATTCAAACAACAGATGCGAATCTCGATTATGCTGTCTTAGCTTTCACGAGACAAGACATTGCAGATGCTATTATTGCTGAAGATGATTTATTCCTTGTATTGGTTCGTGGTATGATTGAACAAACGAGCGATCCGTCTTCAGAATACACCTACCTCACTACTGCAGGTCAAGACTGTCGCACACACGAGCCAATTTCATATGATTTGCACCACAAATATTGTATTGTAGACCACAGCACGCTCGATTCAGACCCTACGGTATTAACCGGTAGTCACAACTGGAGCAGCGCTGCTCAAACTACGAATGATGAAAATACAGTAGTTGTTCATGATGCTCGAGTGGCCAATTTATATCTACAGGAATTCATGGCTACTTGGTCTTTGGTGAACATTGAAGAAAATCATTCAAATGAAGATTTGAATGTCTATCCGAATCCTGCCAATTTCAATTTGTGGATTGGTGTTCCTACAAACAGTGGCATGGCCAATTTAACCATATTCAATACCCTAGGTGAATTGGTATTTGAATCTGTTGTTACACCAGGAATGAATTCCATTTCACTTCCTAATCTGGCCGACGGCACATATGTATGCCAAGTAAATTCATCAAGCAAAAGTTGGAAAAAAACAGTAGTTGTTCGCAACTAAACCCGATACGTTTGAATTTAATAAGGGGGAGTTTAGCTCCCCCTTTTTACTTTTACATGCCATGAGTACTTCACCAGTAATAATAGGGTTAATGAGCGGAACAAGTCTCGACGGACTTGACCTTGTTGCCGTAAAGTTTATTGAACAAAATACCGGATACGCCTATGAAATAGTAGCTTCTAATACGGTTACGTATGATTCCAGTTGGAAGGAAATCTTACGTCAGGCACATGCATGTTCCGCTTTAGAACTCTCACAATTGCATGTAGATTTTGGAATCTATTGCGGAAAGCAGGTTAAATTATTTTGTGAAGAGTTCAACTTACATCCATTTGCAATTGCAAGTCATGGCCATACCGTTTTCCATCAGCCACAAGAAGCGCTTACGGTGCAAATTGGAAGCGGTGCTCATATAGCAGTTCACGCAGCAATACCAGTAATTTGTGATTTCAGAACTACAGATGTTGCGTTGGGTGGTCAAGGTGCACCATTGGTTCCAATTGGAGATAAATATCTATTTTCAAATTTCGATTTTCGTGTCAATATTGGAGGAATAGCGAATATCTCCTATTCATTCATGAATGAATTACACGCCTTTGATATTTGCGTTGCAAACATGGCCCTGAATATGCTTGCTGAGCAAATGGGTCAACCTTTTGATATCAACGGTGAAATTGCAAGAAGGGGGCAAGTAAATACAGATTTACTGAAGCAATTAAACAACCTTGAATATTATCAACACACTCCTCCGAAATCATTGGGAAAAGAATGGTTTGAAGCTCACTTTCTTCCTATACTCGCCGAAAGTAATTTAAGTATTCGTGATTTACTAGCAACCTGTACAGAGCACGTTGCGGAACAAATAGCATCTACACTCGACGGTTGGAGTGGCAAAGCGCTCATGACTGGAGGGGGAGCTCTGAATCAATTTCTTATTGAACGCATTCAATCGAAAACTTCAACAGAGATTATTGTACCAGACGAACAAACCATTCATTTTAAAGAGGCACTTATTTTTGCTTTATTGGGTTACTTAAGAATCATGGAACATCCAAATGCTTTAGCTGAAGTCACTGGAGCTAGCCGAGACAGCTGTGGTGGCTGCATTTACCTGCCATGAACGAAAGACAGGTCTCTTGATTCATTTAACCATTGAGCAGCACTCTCTGGTGTTCGAATGCTGTTTTCCTGATGAATCCACACCCAAACTCGTTGAACACCATTCTGACGAAACAAGTCGTAATTATTAACCCATTCTTTTATTCTTTGTTCATCAGCGGGAGTATCGAACATGCCCCCAAATCGAATAATCAAATCTGTACTTGTTATTTCTCCGTGCACCGCATCTCTTCTTCCAAGCGTATCACAGATGATCATTGACCAATTGCGTGCAGCAAAGTACGGAACTAACTTTTGTAGTTCTCCATTTTCAAACCATGAAGCATGTCGAAATTCTACTGCCAACTTCAAATCATGAGGAAGCTGTTCAAGGAATGAAACAAGTCGCTCTTTTTTTTGAGTACTAAAATGATGAGGTAATTGAATAAAGCTCATACCTAGATTCCCCGAAAATGCATCTAAAGCCAAAAAGAACTGATCCAAATCGCGTTCACAATTTTCGAATTGTCTCCAGTGAGAAATGGCTTGCGGCCATTTCGGACAAAACAAGAAAGAATCATTGACCTGATCTCTCCATTTCCGAACTTGGTCTCTTGTTGGGATTCTATAAAATGAACCGTTAAACTCAATAGCAGAAAAAAGCTGGCTATATTCCTTCAGACAATCAGTTGGTTTGGTCTTTTTTGGAATGTGAATACCTTTCCATTCAGGAACATTCCACACCGTTCCTGCAGTGATAATTTCTATCTGTGGCTCACTATGAATATTTCTATCTTGATGGAAAGAAAACGCAGGCAGATTCAATTGAATCTCTTTCTTGAACTCGACCTTGCCGAATTTCATATCAAAATCAAGAAGCTAAAAGGACCTGAGCCCTCTTCTGTCTTTTCAACTCCAGAATAACATATATGGGAGTCCATAAAAAACCGTAAAGCCCGTACAGCGAAATTACAAAAATGGTATACCACCAATGTTGAGCGAACCACTCATTCTTCCAAATAAAATTCCAAAGGTCACCTGGACCATACATAGCAAAAACAATAAAAAACAGATCCAATGCAATTGCTCCTATGACCGCAGTATAGTTTGAACCACTTCCTGAATTTCGAGTTGAATTCCAATATGCAATCATTTGATTCTTTCCGTCACATACCACTTTAACTTCATCGCCCCATTGAGAATGATAAAGACCATCATTCACTCGGGTTATTGGCGTGTCTTGAATCATAACCCATCTCTGAGTACCTTGATTTTCCAAGCCATCAACAACAGAGGTTCCAGATTTAGAAATTGAACCTTTCACTAATCTCAGTTCATTATTTGGAAAAAGTCTTTTAAAAATCCCCATTGTTTCAATCGTTAATCAATCCGTAACTTCTTGCAAAGGTAAGAACTCTATTTCCACCCTTCTACCGCCTTCGATTCTTTCTTCTACACCACCAATTTTAATCTGTATCTGTAATGGATTAACACCCAATTTCAGTAGAGATTCCTTTCCTGCATTTAAGCGCTGTTGAGCCAATTTCAGGTTTTTTTCCCTCTTTCCATCTATGCTGCTAAAAGCTGTGATTTTATATATGCCGTTGAGCTTATTCGGATTCACTTCCTTCATCCACGTTTCCATTAATATTTGTCCCGAGCGATCAATGTTTGATTCATTATTTTGAAAGTATAAAATCAATTTATTTGGAACTTGCTTCGGCGCGTTGAACTCCAGAAGTTGAGATTCATCACGCACATTTAAAAACTTCACCTTTGAAAAAACAAAATCTAATAATTCAAATTGAATAACACCAGAAGCATTGAATCTATATCTCCGAATTGGATTGCCTTTACTGCTATATAAGGTCCCATAAATGGGCATTTGCATCGACTTCCAATCTCCCTGAAGACTTATTTTCACTTTTTCGTTAGAGGAAAATTCAAACGGTTCTGTAATTCCATTCTCATTTGTTTGCAATAAGAAAAAATCAAATCCATCATTGCGTTCTATTCGCAATGAGACTTTGGCCAGTTTCCCCATTTCATTTGTAAGTAAAAGTGAGTATGTTTCTTTTTTCTGAGATTGCTCATACCAAAAGGATTTCATTTCCTTTTCAGCATACATTTGATTCGTTCCGAAAGGGACCAAGCGGTTAAATCCGTTGAATTCTGTGAAAGCCCGAATACCCTGAAACTGGGTGTTCAGAGGAACTTTAAAACATTGAGAAATTCCTTTTTCAGATAATCTAGTGAACAACAAATCATTTCCTTGAGCAGCAGGAAAATACTCATTCAATGAGGTGTTTACCTCTGGTCCCAAAGAGAAAACTGGACTCCATGTGGAATCTAAACGATAACTTCCATATAAATCATAGCCGCCTTCACCACCAACTTTATTGCTTGAGAATACCAATAGATTCAGGTTTTCAATGTATAGCGGATGAATGCAATCAAAACCTTCTTGATCAAAATTGGCTAACTTCAACTTAACACCAAATTGCGCATTTTCACTCTTCACATAGACATGTATTTTTGACCATCTTCCATTTGTTCCATTGGGGAGTATTTTACTTTCATAGAACACTTCATTGTTTGAACTACCATAACACGCATTACCTTCAGGAAAACTCCAATCTTTTGGAAACAATGTTGACTCTCTTCCAGTAAACATATCATACTCATGGAGTCGTGAAATTTTCGATTCGAACATGGTTCCCTGACCCATAACTTGTGCCAAACGTTGACTTAAAAACAACACTTTTCCGTTCTTGATATCACACAATTGAAAATGATCTATCCCTTCTGACCAAACGGGTTTTTGCATGAGGTTCCATTGGGCCGATGTCATGAAACTGACAATCAATAGAAAAACTGAAAGTATTACTTTTCTGATTTCCATAATCGATAAGCCTCATGCAATTGCACGTAATAAGGTTCTCCAAATTTTCTAATTATGGCTTCTTTCAAGAAAACATATGCCGACACTTGAAGTTTAGAACCACATGTACATGCAGGTGCACAGATAGGCCATTTGTGATAATTTAAACCAATGTAATCAGCCAATTTTGTTAACCGAATGGGATACAAATGACATGAAATGGGTTTTCTAAAGTTGGTATGGCCGGCTTTATTTGCCATTTCAATAGCGCACAAGGCCGTGCCATCTGATGTGTAATGAACAAAAGCACAAGCCCCTTTTTCAGAAACAAGCGTTGTAACCCAGTCACCGTCTGAATCTTGAACTACACCTCCATAAAAATCGACTGCTGCAATACCTTCTTCTGTCATCCAAGGTTTTGCGGCTTCAAATGCTTCCTGAACTTGAGCTATTTCCTCTTCATCAACAGGTGCGCCACTGTCCCCTTCCACGCAACATGCTCCTTTACAAGCAGCAAGATCACAAACAAAATGTTCCTCAAATAAATCCTCGCTTACCAATGTATTCTCTATGATAATCATGGTCTTCCCTTTTTCATTTTAACATGATGCAAGCGAATGTTAAGGAGCTCTACTAATAAAGCAAAACCGAAAGCCACATAGGAATATATTTTCACATCTACGTATTCAGGAATATGAATTGCTTTTGCACTCTCCAATGCTTCTAAAACCAAGTTTAATCCAATTACCACCAGGAATACCAAAGCCAACATCTTGAGCGTAGGATATTTCTCAATAAATGAGCTAACATGAGGCGCAAAAAGCAACATGACTATCATACTTATGATAACGGCTACAATCATAATTGCCACATGGTCTGACAACCCAACTGCGGTGATAATAGAGTCAACTGAAAAAACAATATCAATTAAAGTGATTTGAAGAATAGCCTGAACCAAACTAATTTTTTGAGTCGAACTTTTTTCCTCCTTGTCGGCAATTTTAAACTTATGCCAAATCTCATTTGACGTTTTTACTATGAGGAATAATCCGCCTAAAAACAAGACAATGCCCCGACCTGTAATTGGATAATGACCAATGTTGAAAATACCATTTTCTAAATGAGCAATAAAAGATAGGGTGAACAAAAGGCCAATTCGAAATACAAGGGCGAAGGTTAAACCTAAAAACCTTGCTGATTTTTGTTCTGACTTGCTCGAGAGATAACCCGTAACAATGGCAATGAAAATAATGTTATCTATTCCAAGAACAATCTCCATCACAACCAGTGTCAGAAGATCCATCCATCCCTGTAAATTGTAAAATGCTTCAAAAAAATTCTGCATACTCAAAAATACTTCCGATTTTCTTGAATAACTTTTAATACTTAATGACTAATCAACACTCCAAGGTGCAATTTCAAACTGAAAAACCTCACACAATTCTTGAAGTAATATTTGTTTCACTTCAAATAATTCACACGGGTAACCCATTTCATTCTGAAGGCTTGTTACTTTCTTATCTGTGATACCACAGGGTACAATGTGGTTAAAATAGGTTAAATCGGTATTCACGTTAAATGCGAAACCATGCATGGTGAGCCATCTGCTGCATTTGACACCCAACGCTGCAATTTTTCTCTCTCCAGTTCCATCAGAATTTTTCAACCAAACACCTGTCAATCCTTCAATTCGGGTGCCTACCAAACCGTAATGGGCTAGTGTTCGAATAATTGCCTCTTCTAAGTACCGCATGTATTTGTGAATATCTGTGAAATAATGCTCCAAATCCAGCAATGGGTAACCTACAATTTGGCCAGGACCATGGTAGGTGATATCACCACCTCTGTTTATTGGAAAATACGTAGCATCAATTTCCTTCAGCTTCTGCTCAGAAATAAGCAAATGAAAGGCGTCTCCACTTTTTCCAAGTGTGTATACATGTGGATGCTCAACAAAAATTAGCCGATCAATTGTTCCTGTTCCATCTGGTAAACCAGCACTTCTATTGGCTAATTTTTTCGAAACATTTTGTTGAAACAACTCCTCTTGCAAATCCCAAGTTTCCTTGTATTCCTTACGTCCAAAATCAATGAATTGAACTTGGCGAGACATTTAAATTTTTGAAAGTTCGTTCTTTAAAAAGATGATGGCCGGAATAGCAGTTGCATCTTCATTACGCAGTTCAGCTAGGTCTATGCTTAACCAATCTCCGAAATGTATAAGGTAATATGCTCTTTCAAGTCTACTGTTTCCCTTCGCCCAAATCTCTTCTATAGTATCACATTTCTCTGCCATCAATTTTTTGCAGATTTCCATGCGGATCTGCGATCTTTTGTGATCGTCTTCTGCACGAAGCAAAAGAACAGCTACTCTATTATCGCCGCCTGTCCAACCAACAAGCTCGTTGTGATTCATTTCAGGAAATATGTGATGCCAGCAAAGCATTTTTGAATTTTCGTTGATCTGCTGTCTCCAACGAATTGCCACTCCCTCGTAATTAGCCTCACTGTATAGAATTGGAATGCGATTAACAATTTTATTGGCTAGGTTTTTCGTTGCTGATCGAAGAGCATCTTTTTCAGAATTTAACAACTCAATTGTATTTTTTAATTCTGACTCGAAATCACCCGAATAAATGCCATAGGCCTTCAAGGTATACAATACTTGAACTGAACTGTAACCAAACATACTTCTCGGTGGGTTACCTCCCGGAATGTGAATACAGTTGAAACCATCTTCTTTTGCAAATGTGGCTATCTTTCCTCCGCTAGTAATACAAGAAATAGTTGCTCCCTTTTGTTTTGCTTCCAAATATGCTGCAACAGTTTCTTCAGTATCTCCACTGTAGCTTGAAATTACAACTAACGTTTTGCTTCCAACAAATGCCGGAAGAATATAATCATTGGTACAAACAATTGGTAAGCAACAAGAGTCCGCGACCAGTTGAGATACAATTTTCCCTCCAATACCCGAGCCTCCCAATCCTGAAATAACTACATTTTCAAATTGACGATCTGTATTTTGAAACTGAGCCGCTTGACCAATTGTAAGCGCCTCTACTAAATGTTGAGGAAATGCCTCTACCAATGACTTCATAATTTTTTTTTTGCAAAAATAGGTGGAAATAAATTATACAATCTTAACTAATTGTTGTTCTTCACACTTTTTGGCATGCATCGCCATTTTGAACAAAGAGACTTTCTTTTTATCTGCTATATCCAGCAAATCGTGTTCGCCGTCGGCCCAATTCAAAAAATGCATCAACTCATGTACAACTTCCCTATGATTTTCGTTAGGCATATTGGCTGTAGGATATAACCCGCGCTTACCTAATTGAGGTTCTCCGTATGGAACCAAATTCAAATAGGTCTGATTCAACTCTATACCTAAAACCATTTGATATAGAATTTCCACCGACTCTTCCATGGCATTGAAAGAGATGAAATCCTCATTATCCAACGAGGTATGATATTCTGCATACTGTTGATAAGGAGTTCTCATGAATGACCCAATAGGCAGGTTGTATCCTGGTGAACAATACTGTCTTTCGTCGCTTCCGCCTACGGAGAATGGTATTGTTGCATAGGGCACTTGTATATGTGACAAGATGTGTTTCGATATACGGTCAGTCAAGGTGTTAGCCCTTCGACTCTCTTTGAAGTGAATTCTACCTTCGTCCCCACAACAAGTTAGAACCCAACCAGCTTTACATTTCAATTTCAAATGCTTTCCGAATTCAGACAAAAAGGCAATAACTCCAATGGTTTCAGGAGCCAAAACGAATCGATAACTATATTTCCTTCTTGGAAGCGATGCAATGCGCTGAAACAACTCTGCCATCACCAATGGACCACTCAATTCGTTATTTGCCATACTTGGATGACATAAATAAGATGAAAATAGAATCTCCTCATCAGTCTCTCCTTTTAAAAGATACTGACCGTATGTTAGACTGCCTGTTTTCAATTCTGAATCAATGAATACTCGATAATTTCCTTCTTTCGGACATTTCAACCATTCCTCATGACTCAAACAAAAACCCCATTTTTCTTGGTAATATGAGGTTACATAAGGTATTGCGGTTGGTTGTTCAGGAAGGGTGTAAACATGAGCAGTAAGTTCGTCGTAAGATATAATCTGATCAATAGGAGCACTGTAATTTAAGACATGCAAATTATGCTCTTTAAACTGAGCAATGCGTTCACCGTTTGGAAGCTGTATGTATGCATTTCGGATGTTCCATTCTTTTGGAATTTCCCAATCATGGACTATTGTTCCAGTAGGAACCTCAGTCAACTCGAATGGAATGAGCTCTTTTAAAATTTGAAACGATTCACGCAAACCAGCACCAGTAATGCTTCTGCAAATGGGCCAAAGCCGATTGAAATATGATTGAATAGTGGTATTGCTCATGTTATTTTCACCATACGGTCCAACCACCTTCAACAAGCATGTTATCACCAGTTACATAGGATGAGGCATCACTAAGTAAGTAGACTAAAGCACTTGCAACTTCATGATTGTAACTCAGTCGTTGCATGGGAGAGAACTGCGCAAAATTCGATTCAAATTGTGCCTCATGATTATTCCAAACGCCGTGTGGAGTAATCATATTCACTCGAACTTTTTTGGCAGCCCAATACGAAGCGAGGTATCTTGACAATGCATCTACACCTCCTTTTGAAGCACTGTACGCAGCAGGGCAACCCAATGAAGTACCTTTATAAAGATTTTGATTTGGTGCTACAACGCTATATGTAGACGGAATGTTTACAATACTTCCTCCACCCTTCTCCGCTAATGAACTGCCCAAAATTTGACACATTAAAAAAGTACCTTTTAGATTCACGTCTATTACCGTATCCCAATTTTCGTCAGAAACAGATTCAAATGGCTCAAAAATCAAGTGCGATTTATTCTGATGTGCATTTACTATTCCATGAAGAGATGTGAATTTTTCGAAAACAAAATCACGCAATTCAATTACAGATTTCCTTTCAGCAACATTTAATTCAAAGCCTTCACATTGAACTTTATTTCTTTCTGTAAGCTGCTGTGCGAATGCCTTTGGGTTTGCCTGTGCTATATCTGCCACAACAACGCTTCCACCAAATTGGGCAACCGCTTCACAAAATGCTCTTCCCACTAGACCGCAAGCACCTGTGATTACAATGACCTTTCCGGTTAGTTCAAATTTCTCTCTGAAATTGATTTGAGTCGGATCTGTTGTTCGAATGGGTTCCATTAGTTGAATTTTCGGAATACAGGTTTAATTTCTTCACCTACTAAATAGTTTTGGTAACCAGACTCGAGTGCACGTTCGAAAACTTCACAACTCTCATCAAAAGCGGCTAACATAAAATCAATGTCATCTGTGGTGTGCGAGAATGCAGGCGACAAAATACCTTGATACAACACGCCGCGTTCAATCATTTCCTGCATGAATAAAGTTCGGTAGTAAAAGTCGGGTTCCTTTTGAGCATTTTTTACAACAAGACCAACACACCAGTTAAATCCCGTAATTTCAAAATAATCACTTAAATTTCTTCTCTTCAGAATATCATGCACTCCACGAATGAAATAGTCTCCTATAGCGTGATTGTGTTGAATAACATTATTCTTTTCATAAACATCAATTGTGGCCATTGCAGCTGCAATTCCATGCGTTTCGCCTCCGTGTGTTGTACTGACTAAAAAAACTTTAGGCTCACCTTTCCTTCTAATTCCTCCGTATTCCATGATTTCTTTTTTTCCTGTTAATGCGCAAAAAGAAAAACCGTTTGCAATTCCTTTTCCCCAAGTACAAAAATCTGGTTCTGCATTGAATTTTTTTATTGACCCCGGAAAGTCTGATTTGAATCCGGTTATCATTTCATCCATGATCCAAAGTGCACCGTGCTTGTGAGCTAACGCTATGGCTTTTTGATAAAAATCTGGTTCTAAGACGTTCCATTTTTCTGGTTCAGAAATAACACAAGCAATTTGATTTGGATACTCATTGAACATTCGCTCCAAATCTTCAATGGAATCTTGTCTGTAGGTGACTGTAAATTGCTTTATTTCATTCGGAATTCCAAAATCACAACTCGTAGATCCAATAAACCAATCGTCATAGCTATAAAAAGGGTGTTCTGCTGGTCTTGCTACTACATGTCTTCCGGTATATGCCCGCGATAATTTTACAGCTGCAGTGGTAACTACTGATCCATTTTTTGCAAATTTGATCATATCGTGTTGCGGCACCAAAGAAAGAAATTTCTCTGCCATCTCCATTTCAATAACACTAGGTCTTGTAAAATTCACACCCTTTTCTAATTGCGACCGTACAGCATCTAGAACCGGTTCATAAGCATGACCAAGTGAAACACTATATAAGCCCATGAGCGTGTCTAGGTATTTATTCCCATCCAGATCCCAACAATAAACACCTTTTGCATGAGTAATTGCAGCTGGTGATTTTATTGGAAACTGATCATCACCTTTTGAATAGGTATGGGCTCCTCCTGGAATTAAGTTGTGAATTTTACTTCTGTATTCATCACTCTTCGTGAAGTTTGTAATTTTAGGTAATGTAATTTTCTTCATTTTACAATTTTATCTTCTCGCAAGGATTTAGCGTATCCTGCATTGATTACACTCTCTTTATTTATTTCTAAAATACTTGGTTCTGCCTTTAACAAATTTACCACATCGTGAATTTGCGATGAATTCAGATTCAATTTAGAAAATAGTACTTGAATAAATTCGAAGTCAGCGGCAGTATCAACAGACAATTTGAAATTGCACAACTCATTCATTTTCCTGAATCCTAGTGTAAATTTTTTTGAATTCTTCAGGTATGGGATTACATGCTCACGCTCACTCAACAATTTTGCCTCATAAAAAGCAATTTCCAATGCGCGAAATTTCACCACTTCCACATCAAATCCATCTTCTAAGAAAAAAGGTTCTTCGTTGCTATTGGAGAAAAGATCTGTTCCATAAAACTTAAACTGTTTGTATACCCAATCTACTGTAGAACCATGGTGTGTTGCACAATCACTAGTCATTCGAATAACAACATCATCTTCAGTAGCTCCATGTTCAATAGCCGCATGATAAAATCGTGATAAAACATCCCAATCAGAACCACGAGAGCAAAGGACATTGTTTTGATTACAAAAATCCATTATTGCATCATCTTCTGGATTTGTAGAGGTAACAACTACTAACTTATCAATACAATGAGCAGTGTTCAAACGTTGAATAATCCAAAAAAGCATAGGTTTGCCATGCAGTTCCTTAAGCACCTTTCCGGGAAGACGGGTAGAGCCCATTCGAGCCTGTAAAAGTGCAATATTCATCGATTTGAATTTAAAAAGTCCATTCGCATTTGAATATACTCTTTGGTCATTTCAACCGTATAATCTGTTTGTTCAGCTGGGAAATATTTTGGATTAAAACATGAAATCAGAATTTGGTCCATGTTTTCTCCGTCAACTAAAAATCGTCCGCGATTTACTCCTTCTACCACCCAGCCGGCCTTCCAATAAGCCTTGAGACTTCCAATATTACCGGCATGTACATCGCCTGTTAATTTTCGAATGTCATATTCCGAAAAAGCCAATTGAGTTCCAAGTTTTATCGCCTCTGTTGCCAAACCTTTACCCCATTGAGTTCTATCACCAATGACACAGGGTAAATCTGAAATTCGATATTTTGGATGAATAGGACCAACTTTTAAATTTCCAATGTGCTTGTCATTTTCTACCAAACAAATGGCATGCATATAAAAAGAGTTCGAACGCCTGCCATCTTCAATGTATTTACACACCAATTCTTTAGTTAAGGCCTTGCCATTTACATGCAGAAATGCAGTAACCTCATCATCGGCAAACCATTCGAGATAGGTTTCATTCACATCTGAAATTTCCAAAGGTCTTAAATATACTCGGCTCATAATTTATGCTTTGCAGCAAGCTGCTCTTTAGAGTTCGACATTTTATCCAAATCCTTTGTTAAATTTCCATTGTGCATTCGATATCGATATAGAGGCAACGGTATATGGTAAATACCAAAACCTGCATTTGACCAACGAATACGAAGATCTTCTTCTTCTCTTGAAGAAAACGATTCATCATAAAGACCAACATGAAATAAATGATCTTTACGAAACATAATTCCACAGGCAATAGGTTTTTGTTTTGAATTAACATGCTCTAAATGCTGCCCACGCTCATTCACTAGGTAATAATCTATTGCAACGGCATCTATTAAATTATTTTCACTTAAAAAAGTTCTCTGAATTCTCAAAGCTTCGGAATGGAGGTAATCATCGGCATCCAAAAAAACAATGTTTTGCCCTCGCGCTTTGCGAATTCCAAAATTTCTTGCTGCACTCAAACCAACGTTGCTGGTCAAATTAAACACACGAACTACGTCTTGGTAATTTTCCAAAATCTTCGCAGTTTCATCTGTAGAGGCGTCATTGACCACTATTATTTCAAATTCAGATTTTGGTAATGACTGATCTAATGCGCTTCGAATTGCCCTTTCAATGAACTGAGCATAATTGTATGCAGTAATTATGAGTGAGACCATGGAAAAACAGAAATTACTTTTTACTTTTTTTTGACTCTTCACCATAACCATAGCCATTTCCATAGCCATAGCCGTAACCGTAGCCATAACCGTAGCCATAACCGTAGCGATAAGCATACTTTCCGTAGTAATATCTCCAACGCTTTTGTTTAATATTATTTAGAAGCAAGCTTGTATTATTCAAATTATTTTGAGTCAATACATCCTCTAAATATTGAATACCCTGTTTAGTTGCTTTTTGTGTATTCATTACCAAAATACCTCTATCCACTTTTGATAAAAGCACTAGAGAGTCTGTAATAAGTAAAATTGGAGGCGTATCCACGATTACGAAATCATAGTGTTTCAATGCATCCTGAAATAACTCCGTTACCATTGAATTTAGAATTAACTCAGAGGCATTGGGAGGCACCGGTCCAGCAAAAATGACATCTAAATTTTCTACCTTGGACTTATAAATTAGGTCTTTATAATCTGATTTTCCAATTAAATAATTTGTAACCCCGACTGTATTCTGTTGTCTGAACATTTTATGCACCTTTGGTTTGTGCAAGTCAAAGTCAAGCAGCAGTACTTTCTTCGATGCCTTGGCAATAGTGGCCGCTAGATTGGTGGATACAAAAGTTTTACCTTCTCCAGGATGTAGTGATGAAACCAATAGAATTTTGGAGCCATCATCTGGCAGTAAATATTGCAAGTTGGTTCGAAAGGTTCGGAATGCTTCACTCACATTACTTCTTGGGTTGGCTGCAATTGCTATAGGCTCCTTCTCTATATCTTCATAATGCGGAATACCGCTAATTACAGGCAGTTTCGTCAATGATTTCAACTCACGAAGATGTTCAATGTGCTCAAAAAACAACATTCTGATCAAACCTATGATTAACGCAATAAAAATTCCCGCACCAATCCACAAATAAATGATTGACTGGCGATCTGGACCAACAACTCCCATTGGTCGAGCTGCTTCAATTATAGAGGTTTGCGGAATAATTGCAGCACGTGCAATAATTGTATTTGCCTTTTTTTCTAATAAGAAAGTGTATAACTCTTCATTCACCTTTAATTTTCTCTCTATGCTCAATAAATCTCTTTCGCTTTTGGGAATTCCAGATAATTTACCTTCCAAGTCTTTTATTTGGTCTTTAATATCGCGTATTTGGCTGTCAATTGCCACACGCGTATCTCTAGTATACCTGAAGATGCTATTTCTTATTGTATTCAAAGTAGAATCTACTCTTTGTACCCTTAAATCTCGAGCCTTTACATCCACTAACAGTGTAGCCTTTTTCTGCTTCAATGAGAATAGATCTTTCACCAACTCGGTAAGCGTAAGGTCCTCCTCGCGCAAGTAATTCATTGGAGGTATCACTGCATTATCTGGCTCGTTCTTTAAAAAATTCTCTAGATTCAGGATTGACTCTCTTCTTAGTTCCAAATCTCGCAAATCAATATCAGATTGTGTTAACGCTTCAAAAGCGGCATCCTGCTCTTTATTAAGATCTAAGATTTCTCTGGAATCTTTGAATAATTCCATGGCCATTTCAAGAGAATCTATAATCGTTACTATCTCATCAATTTGCTTGTCAATGTACTTCTGAGTGTTTTCATTTACCGCAATTTCATTGTAAAGTGTGTAATCAATATAAACCCTAGCCAATGTATCAAGAAACATCTTAGCGCGTGTGGGCAATTCGTCATTACATGTTAGGTTCAAAATACTGGTGTACTCTACGTTTTCAATTGTCAAAGCACCTTTGTACTTTTCCACCAATTGCTTCAGAGGTTTTACCTTAAACTGGAAACTTTGTTCCAACACGGTGCCAAGTCTGGATTCATCTACATGATCGGCCAAATCTACCTGAAGCTCATACGAAGGGTCAGAAATTAACTTTCCAAATTCATAGGTTGCCACATTTAATTTACCATTCGACTCATAGCTAAACTCATATTTAGTCATATCTATGACTTTCAAGTTGAATGGAACATTGTATAGTTTGGGATCTAACCTCTGCCAATCGCACTTTATTCGAATCGCATCAAATTCATCTACCTGCAATGTTTTCACTCTTCCTACCAAGAAATAGCTTATGGAGAAATCTAATTTTTCAAGTGATTTTTCAACCAAGTCATAGCTTGCTATAATTCTCTTTTGGTTGGTAACATCTTGCATTAATGAGATATAACCAAGTTCACTGTAGACTTTTTTCTGATAATCGTATGTTTCAGAAGATTTTAGGAGAATTTCGGCTTTTGCAGCATATACACTGGGCAGCCGATGCGCGTAGAAGTATGAAGAAACAAAAGCAATTATTGCACAAACTACAATAAGAAACCAATTCTTACTTAAGAACCGCAAAATGGGTTTTAAATCATCTGCATCTAAAAAACTGGATTTTACTTCTGACATTGTATGCTGTTAACCAACAAATATACTATTTGAGACACGAATGAAAAAATTAAATTCAATGCACGTTAGTCCAAAGTATATAGCTATATTTGCCTCATGTCAAATAGAATTTTGAAGTTCTTGATTGCGTTAGCCGTGCTTTTCATAGCCGCTTCTGCTTCAGCTCAGGTTCCAGATCCGCCCGGGGGTTCAGCACCGCCTTGTGGCGAACCTTTTGGTACAGTTTGTCCTATTGATGGTGGTGTTAGCTTCTTAATTGCTGCAGGCGTAGCACTCGGTGGAAAGAAGGCGTATGAACTACGCAAAAAATCTCTCAAAAACAAGTGATTGTTTCTCTAAAAAATCCTGTTGTACGTTTTCTCCTTTTTGGTTTCCTTGCATACATCACATGGTATTTTTTTTACGAACTGTATCTCTTACCAAAAACACCAATTGACGGATATTTAGTTGATTTACTCGTAAAAAGTGCAGAAGCTTTTCTTCGCTTTTTCGGATTTGAACTCAGCTCTTTTAATGATGGTCAATTTAGAAACCACATTGCTATTTTAGGTACCCCAGGGGTAACGGTAGGAGCCCCATGTGATGGAATGATACTTATGGCTCTTTTTGCAATTTTCATATTTGCTTATCCTGGTGATAACAAAAGACGCTTGTGGTTCATACCCTTCGGTCTCATTACCATACAAATACTTAATGTAATTAGAATAGCAGCATTAGCTTTAATTGTTTATTGGAATGAAGACTACCTCTCCTTCAATCATGATTACACCTTTACAGTTATTGTATACAGCTACGTCTTTTGGCTCTGGTATTGGTGGTCAAAACATTCAAATAGAACTCAGTCTCAAGCTTTCGAAAAAGAATGACAAAATGGGCCAAGGTTATACTCCTAGTGATTGGAATTCTCCTGATTGGATTCATGCAGGAAAGAGTAAAGGTTAACATCAACTTCATTTTAGAAAAATCAACGAATTTTCCAAATTTCTTCAATTTACCCGCTGAACAACGCATTGAGGTGCTCGCACCTTTGAAAAAACAAGGGAATTTTGATTACTACTACAGTCATGGAAATATACAATTCTTGTATACCATGGACTTGACTCAATTGAAAGCTCTGAAGTGGTTAATTACAGGAATTTCTGTGTTAGTCCACCTCCTAATTAACATACTTCTTTTGCGTATTTTCAATTGTCCAAAAATTCATTTCAAAATGCTCTATTTTCTGAGTGCTTTCATACTCATGTTTGCACTTTCGAGTCAATTGTTAGGAACTCTGTTGAATTTAAGTAGCGAATTCTATCCAATTACGCGTGGATTAATGGGAATTTTACAAACGCCTATTTTAGGTATCATTTTTTTGATGATCACCAATTTCATTGCTAATGGAAAATACAAATAGTCTTGATCAAGACGAACGAATATGGATTTTTTGCAGTTCATCAGAACTGAACCTGGAATCTCAAGACCTCATATTGAAAACTGTTTCACATTTTTTAATGAATTGGAACAATCACGGTAATCAATTATTCGGCAAGTGCTGGTTAGAATTAAATCAAATTCTAATTGTATCATTGGATGAAAACAAAATGCTAGCAAGTGGCTGCAGCATTGATAAACTCAATCGCATGGTTCAAGAGATTTCCAACGAACTTCAAGTGCAATTAATGGACAGAATGATTGTGTTTTATCAAGAAAATGAAATTGTAAAATCTACTCAATTGTCAAATTTTTGGGCGTTGAGAAAAGCAAACATTGTCACTGATACAACTTTAGTTTTAGACACAACTATCACCAAACTTAGAGATTGGAATAATTCAAAGTGGAAAGAATTTCAGTACTCATGGCATAAAAAAATGTTTGGCAGATGATAAACGAAACCTTTTCTCAAATCAAATCGTAAACCAATTGTATTTAATCTCTCCTTATTATGAAGCCCATTTTACTCCTTGCACTTTCACTTTTATCCTTTAGCGGAATTTATGCTTCTGATTTTAAATCAGAAGTAGATGTATATGGTTGCACTGATCCTCTTGCTTGTAACTACAACGCAGCTGCTAATATTAGCGATGGATCGTGTTATTATGCCGCTACAAATGACGCCTGTTCTGGTGCCACCGCATTGAGTATTGGATCAAGTGCAACAGTTGACAACACCTGTAGCACCTCTAATGGAGCTTCACCAATCAATTGGTCAGATGGAGTTCAAAATGATGTTTGGTTTTCATTTGTTGCTCCACTATCTGGTGGTGTAACCATCACAACTTCTGGCATTTCGGGAGGTACACTAAACGATTCACAAATTGCCATTTGGAGTGCCTGTGGTTCAGGTTTCATTGCTGGAGACGATGATAGCGGTGTTGGTGAACATGCCAGTATAACCCTTAATTGTTCTCAATTAACCGCTGGCAGCACTTACTATATCCAAGTCGATGGATTTGCCGGAGCACAAGGAACTTGCCAAATCTCCTTGACCGCTTCATCTGTGTTAGGTTGCACGAATGCAACAGCTGCAAATTATAACCCATGCGCAACAACAGACGATGGCAGTTGCACGAACCAAGGCTGCACAAATCCAAGTGCTTGTAATTACAATGCGAACGCAACAGTTGATAATGGTAGTTGTTGCTTTTCAACATGCGGTGAAATTGAAGTAACTGCAGGGTTATACCCCTCAGAAATGAGCTATCAACTTGTAAATGGAGCCAATACGGTACTTTTTTCTGGTTCCGGGGCAAGTACAGGAAACGTATGTCTCGCATCTGGTTGTTATCAATTTAGAATGGAAGATAGCTTTGGAGATGGATGGAATACTGCGGTTTACACACTTACTGACCAAACAAGCGCAATTATTATTCAAGGTACTTTTCTGAATACCCCTGTATACAATGCCTTTAACGATACTGTTGGATTCTCGATTGGTAGTGGGGTACTTGGTTGCACCGATAATACCGCCTGTAATTACAATGCTTCAGCAACTTGCGACGACGCTTCTTGTGAGTATGAAACTTGCCGTGGATGTATGAATTCTGCTGCTTGTAATTTCAGCGCTACAGCTACCATTGATGATGGAAGCTGCTGTCTAGCCAATTGCCTTACTTTTACTATGTTCGATAGCATGGGTGATACTTGGAATGGAGGAACATACACCCTTGTTGATCTTGTGTCATCTGTATTGTACACCGGGACAATGGATGAAAATGCGAGTTCACAATCCGTAAATTTCTGCGTACCTGATGGCTGCTATTATTTACAAATCAATGGAGGTGATTTTCCAAGTGAAATATCATGGAGCCTTGCAGGAACAAATTCAGGAACTTTGACAGGAACAGGCAGCACTGCATCTACGGGAGTGTCTGTTGGAAGCAACAATGATTGCTTTGGCTGCACAATTCCGAGTGCTTGTAATTACAATCCTAATGCATTGTTTCCAAATAATGCCATCTGTATTGTAGGGCCTTGTGTTGTTGGGGATAATCCATGGACCGCTATCAACACGTCACCCTCCATCACTTCAACTTGCACCAATTACAATGGAACATTCACCGGAGCAACGATTACTACGGTGGCCAACTCTACTGTGGTTACCGGCGAAGATATTTGGTACAAATTCACTGCAACACATCCTGCAATTAGTATTCAAGTGACTGCTACTACTACCAATGGTGTTATAGAACTTCTGAACAACTCTTATCAAACATTAGATACCGAAAACTTAACAGGTACAGGTGCATTGGAAAGAATGAATATTGGTGGACTTACCATAGGGCAGACCTATTATATTGGGGTAAGAAATTATGATAGTTCGATTGGTGCTGGAAACTTCAGTATTTGTTTGAGATATCTGCGATTTACGACTCCCATTTCTGGAACTGGACCATTTCAACTTTGTAACCAATACAAAGCTTCATACCGAGGAACGGGAGTTTCTTATCGTTATGAGTTTACTCAAACTGCAAGTCCAAATTTAACTTTTACAAGAACTCAAGCCAGTGATATTCTTATTCTAGGGAATTGCGCAGGTTTGGCGTATAGTCGAAACTACGACGTAAAAATATATGCACTTTACACCATGCAAGATGGACTTGGGAATAACGAAATAATTGAATCTGCGCCGCCAAGTTTCGCTTCAATGAATACAGGCACACAACCTGGATCTGAATTGAAATCTACCGATCGATGTTCAAGCGGACCTCGCCTGAGATACGCCAATGTTACTACATTGCCTTGGATATGTGGTTGCACCGCATGGGAGTGGGAATTCACAAAAATCAATCCTTCTACCGGATTGCCAATAGCATCTCCAATAACACACATGGTCACAACAAATTCAAACATACTAGGATTAGGCTTTGTATCGGCACTTGAGTTCGGAGCAACCTATTCGGTTCGCACGAGACCTTATTTCTTAACTGAAGCAGGAACCTATGGAAACGCTCAAATCATGTGTATTGTAACAAGCGCAATGATTCTTCAAGATGAAAACAAGGAGCAACAACTTGTACAACGAAATGAAATAGTTGAATTTGACCAGCTAAATCTGACCGCATATCCAAATCCATCTACTGGTATTTTCACTATTCAAATGCCGGAGACACAATCCAAAGTCCTTTACCAAATTACCGACATGACAGGGAAAATAGTAGCGACGGGCTTTATTCCTGCTGGCACCACTCGAATGGAATTGAATTTATCACATCTCGGAACTGGAATTTACCAGCTCCAAACCAAAGACTCGAAAGACAATCACGAAAGACTGAAACTAGTGATTTCGAATTAAATTGAAGGGGTGATTATTCACCCCTTCTTATTTCTCGCTGATCAAGGAAATAAACCAATGATGTCATAGCAGCGGCTCCAAGTTCAAGCTCTCTTCGATTCACATTCTCAAAAATATCATTATCCGTATGGTGATAATCAAAATATCTTTGACCATCAACTTGAAGACCAAAGAGCATTGTGCTTCCATTTTTCAGCGGTGAAATATCAACCCCACTTCCACCGCGCTTGAACACATACAAATTATACGGTTCGAAAAAATTTTGTAGGCCCTTTAACCACTCTACTTGCTCATCTGTACCATCTAGTGAAAAACCCTTGGGTGAAAAACCTCCAGCATCACTTTCTATTGCTGCAATGTGATTCAACTGCTGCTTTTGAACAGAGTCTGCATAAGTTAGACCGCCATCATTCCCGAATTCTTCATTGATGTATAAAACACAACGAATGGTACAAGCCGGTTTATAACCAGACTGTTTTAACAAACGCAGAACCTCAATACTCTGAACTATACCCGCCCCATCATCATGAGCACCCTCTCCTACATCCCATGAATCTAAATGACCACCAACTACAATAATTTTATCTGGAAATTGAGTTCCCTTAATCTCACCTATTACATTGAATTGCTTAACATCAGGGAGTAATTCACAATTCATTTTCATTTCAAAAAAAACTTTAGACCTTTCCAATTTTGCGTGCAAGGTATGCGCGTCTAAACTTGAAATTGCTGCCGCTGGAATTTGCGGCACGTCAGATTTATAGGACATTGCGCCCGTATGAGGGAATCGATCATCTGCCGAAGTTAAAGAGCGTATAATGCAACCAACTGCACCGTATTTCGCAGCTTCTGAAGCACCATCGCTTCGAATAGGAAAGGTATTACCATAAGCTGAACCCGTATTGATGAAAACAGGGTCAAAAGGTTTGTTAAAAAAAACAATCTTACCTTTAACTGCACTCCCTTTTTTCTTTAAATCTTCAAAATCACGACACTCAATAACTTCAGCTTTCAAAAGACCATCGGTACCAATAGACCCACCGAGAGCTTTTATTGGAACTTCCATTTTTTTTCTTCCAACTACAATTGCCCCATATTCGTTTTTTTCTCGTACCCATTTAGGCACCATAACTGGCATTTTTATAACGGTATCGGCAATTCCAAAAAGCGTTTTCTCCCCCCATGTAATTGCCTTATCAGCATTTTCAGAACCTGCGATTCGATTTCCAATTTCTTTGCAAAGAATTCTTAAATCATTATGAGCAGCATTGTCAGACAAAGCCATTTCGTAGAATTTCTTAACAAAGACTGAGTCAGAAAGTGTGAACTGGGCGTTCAGTAATAGACCGAACATCACAAACCAAAAACTTGATATTATACTTTTCATTGCATGTAAGAACCATTATTAATATCTAATGCTTGCCCCGTGATAGAATTCTGTTTTCCAGAAAATAAAAAGGACACCAATTCGGCAATTTCAGAAGGCTCTGAAATGTTTCCGGTTGGCACATACCCCATTTGCTGTTTGAAACTTTCTTCATATGTAATTCCAGCTCTATCAGCCAACAATTGAATACCCCTTTCAGCCATTTCGGTTCTAACCCATCCAGGAGTTAATGCATTAACCAGTATTCCTTCACCCGCATACTGAACCGCAAGAGATCTAGTCAAGCCCAGCAATCCTGTTTTAGCCGTGCAATATGCTGTATAATTCGGAACTCCAAAACGCGCTAAACAAGAGGAGGTAATTACAATGTGTTTAAAACGTTCATTTGATTTTCTCAAATAGGGTAAAGACTCCATTATCGTATTGTATGTTCCAGTCAGATTCGTTTGAATGATTTCATGCCAACGGTCATCATCTCCGTATGAATTTTCTCCACCAATTCCAGCATTTGCAAAAACACACTCCAAGGATTTATCCTTCAACAACTCTGCGAGACCTAATCGTAATGCATTGGAATTACAAATATCCACTCCAAGGGAGGCATGATTTTCCCGATTTGGAAGACACTCCAAGACATTGTTCAATCTAGATTGTGACCTTCCTATTAGGATTAGAGAATATTCTGCGTTTTCTGCAAGTAACTTGGCAGTAGCTTCACCCATTCCACTTCCAGCACCGGTAATTATTATTGTTTTCATCATTATGTTTGAACAAAAATAATTGAACCCGACTTTAAACCGTTATGAAATATAATTTAAGCGAGATAATAGAGCTAATCCAATCAAGAAGATCCATTGCACCCGAAAATTTTTCTGAGCGAAAAATTCAAAGGGAACAAATAGAAAGGCTTATTCAATGTGCAGTTTATGCGCCGAATCACAAAAACACCCAACCATGGCATTTCCACGTTTTTATTGAGGAATCCATGAATCGATTGCGCGAAATTTTACCTACACTTTTGCCAGAATCAGAAACAACAAAAATTAACCGAATGAATATTCGGTTAAATCAAACTTCGGCAGCGGTTATTGTTACCTATACTCCAACTGAAAAAGTTGATGAAGAAGAAGAATTACTAGCAACTGCCTGTGCCGTGCAGAACATGCTGCTTATGGCACATGCGAGTGGATTTTCTGGATTTTGGTCAACACCAAAATTCATCAAAAAAGAAGTCTTTTCAGAATTGCTGGAATTACCCTTAAATCAAAAATGTCTTGGAATTATTTATTTTGGTTATACAAAAATGAATTGGCCCTCTTCACATAGAAAACCCATTGAATACGTCACAACATGGCATTAAGAATTCTATACCTTTTGGCTACTTTCTTGTTTTGTTCGATATCCAAAATATCATCACAAACAAAAGATGATTTTCTCTTTGGGTTTCAACTTCGCCCCATCATTCCAAATGGGTATCTGAAAGCCGACCAGCTTCAGTCGAGCACCGAGAATTTGACATATACAGCCTACATTCGCCCGAGTTTAAGCTTTGGGACAATCATTCGCAAACCCATTGGTGCGTTTTGGAATATCGAAACAGGTATCAATTTCGTTCGAAGAAATTACAAGTTGAATTTCAATTTAACAGATTCGCTTACTGCAAACTCCAATCAATACATGTCCTTCATTGGATACGAAATTCCAATTCAAGGTCTAATCTATGTTCAATTAGGTAAAAAATGGTTTATGAACGCCAGCGCTGGTATGGTCATTGATCTCTTTCCAAGTGAAGCTGAATCTTTCAGTTCTGAAAGAATTGATTCTACTTATATTGACTTTTCCCAAATAACTTGGCGTGAATCGTGGTTTAAGTTAGCTGCTCAAACTAATTTGGGCTTTGAATACAGAACAAAAGATAAAGGTTATTATTACCTCGGAGCATCTTACCATCTTCCATTGGGTAGAATTGCGGCAAGCCAAGGGAAGGTAAATTACCCGAACCACTCGCAGACCTTGTGGTTGGATTTACCCACAGGATATTTTTCAATTGATCTAAAGTACTTTATTCATGATCAAAAAAAATAGGCTGCAGTATGCAGCCTATTTTTTAGTGCTTACCTTCTTATTTCTTATTACCAATAAGATTTAGTGTAAGTGTGAAGTTGTTGTCAATTGCCTTATCACCAAGATTATCAAAGAATGAAGAAGAACCGTATTTAATATCAAATTGAGTTCTATCCAAAACCAGTGTTCCTTTTACAGTGATTTGATTATTGCCCCCACTGATGTTCGCATCGAAACTTACTTCTTTAGTTATTCCTTTTATGGTAATCTTTCCGTACACTTTTTTGCCATCGAATTTGGTAACTTCAAAGTTCGCATCAGGAAATTTCACGCTGTGGAAAAAGTCTTCACTTTTCAAGTGATTCAAGAAATTAGCATTGGTACCAGCATCTTTGATATCTGTACAAGCAATTGAATTCATGTCAACTTTCACCTTTCCAGCTAATGTTTTACCATCATTCGCAACACGAACAATTCCGCTAGATACTTTCACTGTACCCTCATGGCTACCTGTTTTTTTCGTTGCCTTCCAATTGATGGTTGACTTTGTAAAGTCGAGAAGATAATTTCCATTTGCGATTTGAGCAAATGATTGTGCAGCAAATAAAACTGAAGCTGCTAAAAATAAAATTTGTTTTTTCATACTATTTTTTGTTTTTGTTGTTTCTTATTTTATCCAATAAACCACTCATTTCTGTAGCTTGTTCACTACTCAACACTTTTGAAAATAAACGATCCATTTCAGTTGTTAATGAGTCAGTCTCATTAATCAGCGCAAGGCCTTTTTCCGTAATTACAACATCAACCTGTCTGCGGTCTTGCGGACAAACTGTTCGCTTTACAAATCCCCTTTCAATCAATTTATCTATAAGCCTTGAAGCATTGCTGCTTTTGTCTATCATTCGTTCACATACTCCCATAACGGAGATTGGATTCCCTTTTTGACCTCTTAGAATTCTCAACACGTTGAACTGGGGTAAGGTTAACCCATAAGGCTTTAACAGTTGCCTATGTTCATTTTCTATCCAAGCTGATGTGAATAATAGATTCACTCCCAGCCGGTGAAACGGGCTACTGAACTTCGTTTGTTTGATGTCATTTTCGATGCTCACGATGCAAATATATGTACATACATTAATTGTACAAACATTTATTTGAAACTTTTTTCTCCTTACTACGTAATCAGTAACATGAAAACACTTCTTCTAGTACTCTCACTAATCACTTTTTCAGTGTCTCATGGACAATCCTTTGATCAATCAAAAATCATATTCGAAGGAAGAATTACCGAAAAATTTTTCGACCGTCCAACTGAAAAATCACTCTACCAAGCCACTGTTGAGGTTTGGAGTAACGATCAGTTGTTAAATCAATGGAAAAGCAACAAACAAGGTCGATTCAGAATAGAAACGCCTTATAAGGGCACGTACACAGTAGTATTTAAGAAAGAGGGCTACATAACCAAGAGTATTCAAGTAGACGCAACAAATTTAAAAAATGAAGAACTCGCTTTTCAAGTATTGGTTCAAGCTGATATGATTCTATTCCAAGAGTCTGAAGGTCTTGATTTTTCATTCCTTCAGCATGCGCCTGTGGCAAAAGCAACAATTGGAAAACGCAATCACACTACGAAATGGGATGACAAATACAACGAACTTATTCAAGCTCAAATTCAAAATGAGTTGAAGAAGATGGTTAAAAATGAGGCAAGTTTATGAGAATATCAATTTTAACAGTTTGGATATTTCTAATATCCTTAACAACACAGGGACAGACCCCTTCGAATGTATTAAACTTCAAAGGACGTTTGTTCGAGATAAGTCTGAGGAACAATGTCGAAAAAATTCTGAAGACGGGAACCGTAAAAGTTTATCAGGACAAGTCCTTATATGTTTTCATAGAAGCCTCTCACTTTGGAGTATATGATTTTCTCCTTCCACTTGGGCATCGCTACACTCTTGAATTCAGCGGAGAGAATATGGTCTCCAAAAAAATTGAAATTGATGCAAGGCGCTGTCCTGAAAATATAGAGAAAACCTCAGTTGAATTTGACGTTGTTTTATTCGCAAAGTCTCCTGAAGTTCAATTTAATTCGCTCAATTCACCCATAGCAAAATACACTTGGGATCCAGGAATTGGAATATTATTGAATGACGACGATTATAGTTTCGATCAAACGAAAGCACTAAAAAAAGAAGTACGCAAGGCCAAGAAAACAATAGCGCTTGCAGAAAAGTAAAGGCTCATTACCTTCGCAAGAAAAAGCGAAGTGTCAAAAAAAAAATATTCAAGTAGTTTCGGTTTATTCAAGTATCTCAAGCCCTATGCTTTCATTTTTAGCTTAGGGCTTTTACTTTTAGTTATATCCGGCCTTCTGGTCATTGTCATTACAGCGCTTTTGGGTTTTTTAATGAGCCCAACAGGACAAGGTGCTATACCAGGTGGTGCAATGAGTCAACAAATTTTAAAAATGTTTCATTGGAATGGAGAATCTACAACATCTCAGACATTGTTTGTCTTGGTTGGACTTTTAATAATTCAAGGTGTCTTTTCATTTTTCAGAGTTTACATTTTTGCCTATGTAACTGAAAATGCAATGTTTCAGCTTCGTAAAGACACTTTTTCAAAACTCATTCGCATGCCTATGCAATTCTATAATGAAAAACGGGTTGGCGATTTAAGTAGCCGTCTTACTTCAGATATTACAGCTATTCAAGAAACTCTAACAACTACTCTTGCTGAATTTTTACGTCAATCTGTAATCATTGTTGTTGGTGTAGGCTGGCTTGTTGCATACTCTCCCTATCTAACATTAGTTATGTTGGCCAGCTTACCTGTCATCATTGTCATCTTAGTATTTTTTGGTAGATTCATCAAAAAGCTGAGTAAAGAAACACAGGATAAAGTAGCGGAAGCTGGCGTTGTAATTAACGAATCTTTCACCAGTATTACCAGCGTAAAGGGCTTTTCCAATGAACCTTATGAATCATCAAGATTCACTGAAAAAATTTCTTTTGTAAAGCAATTTGCAATGAAAAGTGCAGTATGGCGAGGAATGTTTGGAACTTTCATTATCATCTTTTTGTTTGGCGCTCTTGGTCTGGTTATCGGAGTTGGTGCATACTTGCAACAATCAGGTGAACTCTCTGCAGACATATTACCACAATTCATTATGCTCACAGGATTAGTTGCTGGATCTATTGGTGGACTTGCTGCACAAATGGGTTCTTTACAACGCAGCTTTGGTATCATAGATTCCGTTATGGAGATTTTATCTATGGAGTCAGAAGATTTACCAAATGAATCTACTAACACCCCAAAATTAAGAGGAGGAATTGAATTTAAGGATATCTCCTTTGCTTATCCAAGCAGACCCGAATCACTGATTCTAAATCAGATCAGTCTTACCATAAAACCTGGCCAGCAAGTTGCTTTGGTTGGCTCCTCTGGCTCAGGGAAATCAACAATTGCGAATTTGGCACTTCGTTTTTACAACGTTCTTCAAGGGGAAATTTTATTCGACGGAGAATCTGCGAACAACCGGTCCTTGCGTGATATTCGAAACAACATGGCTTATGTGCCACAAGAAGTACTGTTATTCGGAGGAACTATATACGAAAATATTCGCTACGGAAACCCAATGGCAACAGAGGCAGAGGTTTTCGAAGCAGCAAAAAAAGCCAATGCCTTCGAGTTTATTTCAAACTTCCCTGAAAAATTTCAAACTATTGTTGGCGAACGTGGAATTCAACTTTCCGGGGGTCAGCGTCAACGCATTGCTATTGCCCGGGCTATTTTAAAAAACCCAGCAATATTGATTTTAGACGAAGCAACTTCTGCTCTTGACAGCGAAAACGAAAAGTTGGTTCAACAGGCTTTAAATGAACTTATGCAAAACAGAACGAGTATTGTTATTGCGCACAGGCTTTCTACCATTCGTCAGGCAGATTGCATCTATGTCATTGAAGAAGGTAGAATTCTAGAATTTGGTACACACCAAGAACTCTTGAATAAAAATGGAGCCTACAAAAGAATGCTTGATATCCAAGAACAAATGAATTGAAATAAGTTGAGTAGATAATGGGTAAGAGAAAAATATTATATGAGGTGTTAAGGCCAGTTATTTCTAGTGGCTTAAGACTCTTTCACAACGAATTTCATGTTTTTGGTTACGAGAATTTAAAGGGCAGTCACATTCCAACCATTGTTGTTGCCAATCATCAGAATGCACTTCTAGACCCGATTCTCTGCTGTACTGTTTTTTACGAGCAATTGCATTGGTTAACGCGATCAGATGTTTTCAAGCCTGGAATAATATCATGGATTCTGAAAAATATCAATATGCAGCCCGTATATCGAGACCGAGATAATGTAGATGGCATGCGTGAGCGGAACGAAATTATTTTTGAAGAGTGTTATAAAAGATTGCAGCAAGGTGCATGGATTAGTTTATTCCCTGAAGGAACACACCGGGGTAAAAAAGCTCTTATTCGCCCATTGAAAAAAGGTGCTAGTAGACTTATTGTTGGAACCTTCGAAAACAATCAGGAATTAAATCACATTCGGATTGTTCCAGTTGGACTAGAGTACGAAAGATTACAAGATCCATCAGGCAATATACTTGTTCGAATAGGAGAGCCAATTGTGTTGACCAAGCATGACTATAACACTGCCAACAAAGCCATTTGGAACAACGAACTCACCAATGAAATTACAGAGCATATTAGTTCTTGCATGCTTGATGTTCCAGTTGAATTAGACGATCATTATGATGCTGTGCTACTAATTCAAGAGTTGTTTGTAAACATGCAAACCGATCTTTCTTGGGGAGAAGCAAATGTTGAATTTCAAAATTGGGTGCAAACAGGTGGAATAAATTCGCCTCTATTACTCGAGAAGGCTGCTAAACTCAAAGCAAAGGAAATTGAACTGCAAATTGAAGAACGTCAGTGGCGGATTGAGCGAAAAATACGCTGGAACCGCCTTCTATTGCAGTTCCTACTATTTCCTCTTGTAGCCCTTGGCATCATTATTTTCTCTCCCATTTCTATCCTGACTGAACGATTTGTTACAAACAAAGTCAAAGACCCTCTTTTCAAAAACAGCATTCGGATTGCATTTAAAACTTTTTTAGGTTCTCTTTATACTCTCACATTAGCAATCCTTTTATCTGTTGTATTTCCCATGAATTTCTTTGCTATTTTAGTTGCTCTACTGGGGCTAGGTGTATTGGGAGTTCGGGGGAAAATGTTTTGGAAAACAGGGTTGGAACTTATAAAATTCAAATCAAAAATTTCAGTTAAGAATGAGCTTGTAGCTGCTTATTTAGACGAACGAAACAGTCTAATTCAAATCATAAAATCACTTCGCAATGAAACGAATAAATAGTATACAACATATTGGAGTTGCAGTGCAGGATATTGACGCCGCATTGAAGTTTTATAGAACTATTTTCGGAATGAATATCCCGTTTTTCGATTCCATACAACCTGCACCTTTGATGGATGTGTACACTAAAAATGAGACAATCACCAAGAGGGCAAGTATGGTTATGAATTTGCAGGGAGGATGTGCCATGGAAGTTATTCGACCTACTTCATTTCAACCTCGGAAAGCTGATTTTGAAATACAGGTAGGTGATATTCACATTTTCCAGGTACACTTCAAAACGTGCAACATTGAAAAAATGCACCAACACTGCTTAAATCAAGGAGCACCTTCATTGTCTGCCTTCGAAAAAAACCCTGTGAATCAACCCGTATTTGATTTGAAAGATCTAGATGGAAACATGTTTCGCATTGAAGAATCTAACGAAAAATATTATGACATGGGGCATGCAAGCAATGGCGTTGTAGGCTGTAGTATTGGTGTAACCGATATTGAAAAATCATTGAAGCTCTATGCTGAAATATTGGGATATGATAAGATTCTATTCGATGAAACAGGAGTTTTCACAGACTACAGTCACTTACCTGGAGGCAATGGAAGGTTCAGACGTGTTCGATTGGAACAAAGTGCACCAACAGGAGGTGGATTTGCCAAGGTCATTGGAAAAACGTTTATTGAGTTGGTACAAGCCCTTGACCGCACTCCAAATCGCATCTTCAAAGGACGAATATGGGGCGATTCAGGGTTTGTTCATTTAGGGTTAGATGTAAAAAACATGACCGACCTAGGTGTTGCATTGGACAACTCAGGATTCGGATTCAGATGTGATAGTTCAAATGCATTAAGCATGGGAAAAACGCGTGTTCATTGCACATATATTGATGATCCTGATGGGACACTTATAGAATGTATTGAAGTATATAAAGTTCCTATCATTGAGAAATGGGGAGTTTTCCTAGATGTTGAAAAAAGAGATCCGTTGAAACCACTACCTAATTTTATGTTGAAGGCATTGAGATTCTCAAGGATAAAAGACTAACGGGCTGATTGTTTTCTCAAGATTTTTGCGAATAACGCAGGGAAATATCGGTTAAGAAACAAGCCTAACAATTCCTTCCCTCCTACTCCAAATTCCTTTTTCTTTCGAGAAACACCTTTCAAAATTTGCGCTGCACATTTCTCAGGGGAAGTTCCTGTTGCCTGATGAGGATCCATTGCTCCATTGATGCTTCCATCTGCCAAAACTGCATTCTTGGAAATTTCAGTGGCAATAAAACCAGGAGTTATCAGTGTCACATGAATTCCTTTATCCTCTACCTCCATGCGTAATGAATCGAAAAATCCATGCAACGCATGCTTTGATGCTGCATAAGCCGATCTTAAGAAAAAACCCCATTTACCAGTAAGACTAGAAATAGCCACAACATGCCCAGATTTTCTCACCAACATTTGAGCAAGTACCAATTTGGTTAAATGAATTTGACCAAAATAGTTTACTTCCATAAGTCGTCTGTCAATTTCAATGGGAGTGTCTTGTGTTAAAGATCGTTGACTCATTCCACCATTGTTAATCAGTATGTCTATTTGATATCGCTCTAAAACCCACTTTGTCTTTTCTTCAATATCGCTTGAATTTGCCAAGTCTAGAGGAACAACCACAATATTTGAAGACTGCATACAAGACTCTTTCACCTCAAGCAATTCTTTCTCTCTTCTTGAAGAGAGAATGATTACTTCAGCTTTCCCAGCCAAACCTCTGGCTAGTGCAGCGCCAATGCCACTACTAGCACCTGTTATCCAAACTGTTTTTTGATTGTAATATGACTCTCTCATAGAAGCTTCGCAAAATAAAAATTTAACTTTGAGTTAACGCAACGAAGGCCAATTGCTTTGAAAAAACACGCTACTTTCGTTGCATTAATTGATCAAAGATTATTAAAGTATGCAAGCTAAACCAAAAATTCTTTGTGTGGATGATGAGCGTGATATCTTGGATTTACTTGTATTTAATCTAGAAAAAGAAGATTTCGAAGTCTATACAGCCAGCAATGGAAAAGAGGCAGTAGAGGTAGCTAAAAAAACCATTCCCGATCTAATCATCATGGATGTTATGATGCCCGAAATGGATGGTATGGAAGCATGCAGAGTGATACGTGAAACACCAGGATTGAAAAACACCTTAATTACATTTTTAACGGCTAGAAATGAAGATTACAGTCAAATTGCAGGATTTGAAGCTGGTGCCGATGACTACATAGCGAAACCCATTCGACCTAGATTACTTGTTTCAAAAATTCGCGCAATGATGCGCAGAAATATTACTTCCGAAATATCAGAACAAGTTTCTTTGGGCCCTATTCAGATTGACAAAGAAAAATATCTGGTAATCAAAGAAGGCGAAAGCATTCAATTACCTAAAAAAGAGTTCGAACTACTTTTATTACTCTCAAGTGCACCAGGACGCGTTTTCACACGAGAAAACATTTTAAATACCATATGGGGAAATGATGTTATTGTAGGTGATAGAACCATTGACGTACACATTCGGAAACTACGTGAAAAACTTGGTGACGATTTATTTAAGACAATTAAAGGAGTTGGTTATAAATTCGAAGCGTGAAGCTGAGAACACCAAAACAAATTGCATTCATCTCGACCCTTGTGATTGTTCTGCCATTGGCAGTGCTTTATTTTTTAATTGCCTATTTGCTAGAAAGAGATTTCGAGATTCAATTGCTTCTCCTTTTTATAATTCTGGCTTCGAGCATTTCCTATTTCGTGATCTCGAGATACATCGAAAAATTCATTTATAGTAAAGTAAAAATCATCTACAAAACCATTCATTCGTTTAAAAGTCAGGGAGAAAAAAATCAACTTGAGATGAGTTCAGATGTTTTAGGTGAAGTAAATGACGATGTTGCTGAATGGGCGAATGAGAAAATCAAGGAGATCAAAGAACTTCAAAGTAAAGATGATTTTAGAAAAGAATTCGTGGGTAATTTATCGCATGAACTGAAAACTCCTCTTTTCAGCTTGCAAGGCTACCTTGAGACTCTGCAAGACAATCCGAATCTAGATATTGAGGTACGTGATCGTTTTCTAGAAAGGGCTTTACAAAGCAGTGAGCGCCTCTCAGATTTGGTGGCAGATTTAGATGAAATTTCAAAATTAGAAAGTGGAAATGTTCCACTGCAACTGTCTCGCTTCGAATTGATAACCTTAGCCAAAGAAATAACAGAATCTCTTGAGAAATCGGCTGGCAAAAACTGCATACAACTCTTCGTTAAATCTGAACCGAATCAGGAAATTTGGGTTTTAGCAGATCGAAAAAGAATTGCACAAGTATTGAGTAATTTGGTAGTGAATAGCATCAACTATGGCCAATTGAATGGTACGACCAAGATTCGATTTTACGACATGAATGATACCATACTTGTTGAAGTAGCTGACAATGGAATTGGCATCAGTAAAGGGCACTTACCAAGACTTTTCGAACGATTTTATAGAGTAGACAAGAGCAGATCAAGACACGAAGGAGGGTCTGGCCTCGGGCTGGCCATTTGTAAACATATAATAGAAACACACAATCAGACCATTAGTGTGCGCAGCACAGAAGAAGTTGGAAGCACCTTTGCCTTCACGCTGCAAAAAGCATAATCTTTTTTTGTTCTGAGTCAAGCGAATTACTTTTGTTCTCGCCTCGGGAAAAACATTCTCGGGGCTAAAAACATTTATGGCCGCACCATTTCATACTCATTGGAGAACCGATTCTGAACTTATTCAAACCGAACTACTGACATTTTCAAAGCTATTTTTGAAAGGGTTAACGGGTTCGTCAACTGCAGGTCTTTGTGCGGCACATTTCGATTTTCAGAAACAAAATATACTTGTCGTATGCGAAGACAAGGAGCGTGCAGCCTACTTCATGAATGACCTACAGAGCTTTTTGTCTATTTCACAAGATGATTCGAATTCTCCATTGCTCTTCTTTCCAAGAACGGCGCGCATAGCATACGAAGTGGAACAAACAGAAAATGCGAATATTGCCACTCGAACGGAAGTGTTGAAAAAAATTGAGCAGGCTACAAAACCACTCATTACCATTACCTACGCCGAAGCTCTTTTTGAAAAAGTCATTGCTCGAAAGGAACTACAATCCAAAACCATTCTTTTCGAGGTTGGCTCGAATTATAACATGGATCAACTCGATGAACTGTTTCAAGAAATCGAATTCGAAAAGGTAGATTATGTTTTTGAACCCGGTCAATACGCTATCCGTGGTGGAATTTTAGATGTCTACTCATATAGTTTTGAATTTCCTTTTCGCATTGAGTTCTTCGATACCGAAATTGAGAGCATTCGGAAATTCGATCCAACAACACAGCTATCAGTTGCGAAAATGACTAAAGCTGTTGTTGTGCCGAATACAAAAAAAATTCATTTGGAAGAAACACGCGTTTCTCTTTTGGATTTCATGAATGACGACACTCTAATTTGGGTTGAAAACACAGATTTACTTTTAAAGAAATTAGATGTTGAATTCGAAAAAGCCGAGGTTCGGTTTGAACGACTGCGACCTGAACTTCAACATACCCCTCCTCACGAATTATTCTGTACCAAGCATACTATTTATCAGGGTCTAAAGGCCAAAAGGGTCATTGAATTTGGTGGCGCAAGACATTTCATTGAATCGGTTATTGAGTTTGATTTGACACCACAACCCAGTTTTAATAAAAATTTCGAGTTACTCTTTCAACACTTTGAGAACCTCAGAACCCAAGGTTATAAAATATATTTAGTTGCAGGGCAAACGAAACAGCTTGAACGTGTAGAGCAGATATTCAATGATAAACAATTCATTCAAAATTATGAAGCACAATTACTCGAGATAAGTTCTGGATTTATAGACAACCGGAAAAAGATAGGAGTGTACACAGACCATCAGATTTTCCAGCGTTATCATCGCTTCAAACTGAAGGAAGGATTTTCAAAAAATAAAGAAGCTTTAACTCTAAAAGAAATTCTTGCGTTACAACCAGGAGATTATGTAGTGCATATTGATCATGGTGTTGGGCAATTCAGTGGATTGCAAAAAATTGATGTAAATGGAAAAGAACAAGAGGCCATTCGATTGACATACAAAGGAGGAGATATTCTCTATGTAAGTATTCATTCACTTCACCGAATTAGTAAATACAGTGGAAAAGAAGGTGCGGTTCCAAGTATGGATAAATTGGGAAGCAATGCATGGCAAAACTTAAAAAGAAAAACCAAGAATAAAGTCAAAGAAATTGCCTTTGACCTCATTCAATTGTATGCAAAACGAAAAGCCACAAAAGGACATGCTTTTCAACCCGACGGATACATACAAACAGAGCTTGAAGCATCTTTTATGTACGAAGACACCCCCGATCAATTGAAAGCTACAAAAGCCGTGAAAGAGGATATGGAATCTCCATCACCCATGGATCGGTTGGTTTGTGGTGATGTAGGATTTGGAAAAACAGAAATTGCCATTCGTGCAGCATGCAAATCTGCCAGTGAAGGAAAGCAGGTTGCCGTGCTTGTGCCAACAACTATTTTATCTATTCAACACTACAAGAGTTTCAAGAATAGATTAAAAGACTTCCCAATACGTATCGATTACATTAATCGGTTCAAGTCACCGAAAGAACAGGCTTCCACTTTAGAATTAGTGAAAAATGGAAAGGTTGATATTCTAATAGGCACACATGCCATTTTGAGCAAAAAAGTAGAGTTTAATGATTTAGGTCTCATGATAATTGATGAGGAGCAAAAATTCGGTGTTGCTGCAAAGGATAAATTAAAAACGTTTCGAGCCAATATTGACACTCTCACATTAACTGCTACACCCATACCTAGAACACTACAATTCTCATTAATGGGTGCCCGCGATTTGAGCATCATTCAAACTCCACCACCAAACCGAATACCCGTTCGGACCGAACTACTTTCTTTCAATGAAGAAATTATTCGTGATGCCGTGAGTTATGAGGTACAGCGGGGCGGACAGGTTTTCTTTGTTCATAATCGCGTTCAAAATTTGCCTGAGATGGCTGGATTAATTCAACGCGTGTGCCCCGATGTACGCATTGGTTTTGCTCATGGTCAGTTGAGTGGGGAAAAATTGGAAGAAGTCATGACCGGATTCATAGAGGGAGAATTTGATGTCTTAGTAAGTACCGCTATTGTAGAAAGTGGAATAGACATTACAAATGCTAACACCATTATCATCAATGATGCTCAGAATTTTGGAATGAGTGATATTCATCAACTTAGAGGACGCGTGGGGAGAAACAACAAACAAGCATTTTGTTATTTACTGGTACCTAGTGTTCTGCACATGACAGATGATGCACGAAAACGTCTAACCGCCATAGAACAATTTTCAGATCTAGGTTCAGGAATGCATATTGCCATGCGCGATTTGGATATTCGCGGTGCGGGAAATTTATTGGGTGGAGAACAAAGTGGGTTTATCAACGACCTCGGATTCGAAACCTATCAGAAAATTCTTGACGAAGCTATTTCAGAATTGAAACAAGAACATTTCAAAGAGTTAGCAGATGAAGAAATGAAGAAAAACGCATCATTCGTCAAGGAAACCATACTCGAAACCGATTTTGAATTACTCATTCCAGATGAGTACGTTGGTAATATATCCGAACGAATTAATTTGTACAAAACGCTTGATGAATTGGAAAATGAAGAAGAAATAATACAATTCAAGGCCTCACTTGAAGATCGCTTTGGAGATATTCCGCATCAAGTTAATCAACTTATAGATACCATGAGGTTGCGCTGGGTGGCAAGTGAAATTGGTATGGAAAAATTAGTTCTGAAAAGTGGGAAAATGATAGGCTATTTCATCTCCAAACAAGACTCACCGTTTTATCAATCGGAATCATTTACTCGCATTTTGGAATTCATTAAGCTCAATCCACATGCAGGTAAAATGTATGAAAAAGAGGAAACGTTGCGTATTTCATTTTCTGAAGTGACCAAATTAACTCGAGCCCATCAACTATTAACCGCACTCAAAAATGGATCTAAATTGAGTTAATTCGAATCCGTATTACCTTTGCCAACCGTCAAATAACTATGAATACTTCAAAAGTCCGCGTTCGTTTCGCACCAAGTCCAACTGGCCCATTGCATATGGGAGGGGTGAGAACTGCATTATACAATTATCTCTTCGCTAAAAAGCATGGTGGCGATTTTTTGTTGCGTATAGAAGATACTGATCAAACAAGGTATGTTCCTGGAGCTGAAGATTATATTATAGAAGCTTTAAAGTGGTGCGGCATTGAACCGAATGAAGGAGTTGGATATGGAGGAAATTGTGCACCCTACCGTCAAAGTGAGCGCAAGCCCATGTATAAAGATTATGCTCTAGAATTGGTAAACAAAGGATGGGCATATTATGCTTTTGATACTCCAGAGGAATTAGATACCATTCGAAAGCAAGCAGAGGCCGCAAAAATGCCCAATTGGCAATACAATAGCATTTCCCGTATGACCATGAAAAACTCATTAACGCTTCCAGCAGATGAGGTTGAGTCAAGAATACAACAGGGCGACCCTTTTGTAATTCGATTTAAAATGCCAAGAAACGAAGAAGTTCGCTTTCAAGATATCATACGTGGGTGGGTAGTTTTCTCTACCAATGAGCTTGATGATAAGGTCCTTTACAAATCAGATGGCATGCCCACCTATCATTTAGCCAATATTGTAGACGACCATACCATGTCAATAACTCACGTTATTCGAGGTGAAGAGTGGTTACCTTCTGCTCCTTTGCACGTAATGATGTATAGAGCATTTGAATGGGAGGCACCTTTATTTGCCCATTTGCCATTAATACTGAAGCCCGATGGAAATGGAAAATTAAGCAAACGTGATGGCGATCGACTAGGGTTCCCCGTATTCCCATTGGAATGGAAAGATCCTGAAACCGGTAATATTTCAAGTGGCTATCGCGAAAAAGGATATCTCCCAAAAGCATTTCTAAATATGCTTTTATTGCTAGGTTGGGCCCCAAGTAACAACCAAGAAATTTTCACTTTGGAAGAAATGATTGAAACGTTTTCATTGGAACGCATTGGAAAATCAGGCTCTAAATTCGACCCCGAAAAAACGAAATGGTTCAATCAACAATACTTGCGAAACATGCCTCGCAAAACCTTAGCAGAGATGATTCTTCCAACAGCGAAGGAAAGAGGTTACGATGTATGTGTAGAATACTTGGAAGGTGTTGTTGAACTCATGCTTGAAAGAGCTGTTTTTCCGCTTGACTTACTCGAGGGCGTCTACCTATTCGAAGAACCAAAATCATATGATGAAGATGCTGTTTCCAAAAAATGGAAAAAAGAAGAGTCGGGTCTTATCCTATCAGATTGGTCTTTGAAATTACAATCATTGGAAACGTTCAATGTGGAGTCAATTGATGCCGCAATGAAATCTTTCCTAGCTGAAAAAAATCTTGGAATGGGTCAAGTGATGCCCCTCTTCCGCATTGCGCTTACAGGAGTATTAACAGGACCTGGTGCTGCTCAAGTAGCTGCATTATTAGGTAAAGAATTTGTTATTTCTCGCATACAAAAATGCATTGAAACGTTGGGATAAATGCGTATTCAGTTAAATAACATACACGTTTTTACCAATCATGGTTGTTGGAAAGAAGAAGAAATTATAGGTGGAGAATTTCGTGTAGATGTATGGATCGATGGACCTTTTGAACAAGCAGCGGCGAATGATGATCTAATGCAAACAGTAGATTATGTTGAAGTGAAAGAAATTGTTTATTCAGAGATGAAGCAACGCGCTAAACTCATAGAAACTGTTCTTGTTCGTATGCATGGAAAAATGAAAAATCAGTTTCCACTCGCCACATTGATTGGCATTCGCGTTACGAAGATCAATGCCCCTATGGGCGGACAAGTTGAAAATGTGAGTGTTGAAATGGAAGGTTAAAGCAATCCTTTTTTCAACATTTGTTCAGCAATTTGAATAGCATTAGTAGCCGCCCCTTTTCTAAGATTATCACTTACAATCCAGCAATTAATTGTGTTCGGAGTGCTCTCATCTTTACGTATTCTACCCACATACACGGCATCACTTTCGGCTGCATGAATAAGTGGCATGGGATACTGATTTAATTTGGGGTTATCCAATACCTTCACGCCAGGAAAGGATTCCAATGCATGGATTACGTGCAATAAATCTGGATTGTTTTCAAACTCAATGTTCACAGATTCTGAGTGTCCACCCATAACCGGAACTCGAACAGCCGTTGCTGTCACTGCAATTGAATCTGACTCCATAATTTTTTTTGTCTCTAAAATCATTTTCATCTCTTCCTTGGTGTATCCATTGTCTTGGAATACATCTATCTGAGGAATTAAATTCAAGTCAATGGTATACGCGTACGCTGGATTTTCAGATTGAGCACCACCTCTTTCTATCATGAGTTGGTCTACAGCTAGTTTGCCGGTTCCAGTGACACTTTGATATGTTGAAACCACAACTCTTTTTATGGTGTACAAATCATGCAGCGGTTTCAATACCAAAACCATTTGAATGGTACTACAATTTGGATTGGCTATGATTTTGTTTTGAGATCCTATGGCATGCATATTAATCTCGGGAACTACCAATGGTACATTCTCATTCATACGCCACGCAGAACTATTATCTATAACAACACAATCCCTTTCCGCAAATTTCGGAGCCCACTCTAAACTTGTTTCACCTCCGGCTGAAAAAAGTGCAAGCTGTGGTGACTTATCCAAGCCCTGCTGAAGGGTACAAATGGTCCACGTTCTTCCTTGCCATTCCAATAGTTTACCTTCACTATTCTCTGAGGCAATTGGAATTAACTCTGTAACTGGAAATTGACGTTCTGCCAATACCTGCAACATTTTTTGGCCTACCAACCCGGTGGCACCAACTACAGCAACTCGCATAAAAATTGTTTTCGCAAAACTAATACGTACAAGCCTTACATTTGGTAGTAAGTTTTTGACATGAAAAAGCCGATAATATTCATTTTCAACTTGCTTTTCTTTAGCATACTTGGTAATTCGCAAGTCCAAGATCAATTCACTGATGGGGATTTCACAACCAACCCAATTTGGACTGGTTCATTAAGCCAATTCATCGTAAATGGAATGCAAGAATTGCAACTCAATGACGTTCTCGCTGGTCAAGCTTTTCTGGTTACTCCAAATTCAACCGCTCCCGTTTCGAATTGTGAGTGGCGAATTAAAGTTCGTCAATCCTTCGCTGGAAGTGACAATAACCACAGTAGAATTTATTTAATGCACTCCAATGGAGATTTAAGTTTTACAAGCGCAACAACAGGAACACAAGGACTGGGATACTTTTTAAAATTAGGTGAAGCAGGAAGTACAGATGCAATAAAACTTTGTAGAGATGACGGTGCCTCAGGTATTGTAGAACTTGCAGCAGGAAGCAGCGGATTAATTGCTGGTGCCTTTGAAATTCGAATTCAAGTCTTAAGAGATGCAGCTGGTTTGTGGCAAGTTCAAGTGGATCCTAGTGGTGGTGTAAATTTCTCTTCAGAAATAAACGTAATTGATAACACCTACAGTACAACATCATACCTCGGAGTTTCTTGCCTCTATACAGCATCGAATGCAAATAAATTTTATTTCGACGATATCTATTGTGGAGCTCCAATACCCCCTCCAATAATAAATGTGCCGAATGAACGCTCGGTTGTTATCAATGAAATTTACCCCGACCCCTCACCTTCGAATGGATTACCAGATGCTGAATACATTGAACTATTCAACGCAGATACCGTGGTCTATGACCTTGCCGGATGGAAACTTGTGAATTCAAACACAGAGAAAATACTTCCATCATACCAATTGAATCCACAATCTTATGTTATTCTTTGTGACGCATCTAATCAAATATTCTTTCCTCAATCTATCGGAATTTCTGCTTTCACGGCGCTTACAAATACAGGCGATAGTTTAACCTTAAAATACTCAGACAATACAATCATTGACCAAGTCACTTACACTACCTCATGGTATAATGATACCAACAAAGAAGATGGTGGATGGTCTTTGGAATTAATTAACCCCACATTAAACTGTTCTTCAGAATCTAATTGGACTGCAAGTACAAATGCAATTGGAGGAACACCAGGCCAGATAAATAGCGTTATTAATTTAACACCTGACACTAATTCTCCACTTCTTATATCCAAATCATTAGTCAATGATACAACAGTAATACTTCTTTTTAACGAAAGTGTAAATGGTGTAGACCAATCACTTTGGAATTGTTCATCCATTGGTATTCTTTCAGCTTCCACAAATCCGTCTAATTCAAGTGAAATAATAATAATTTTCACCACTTCAATTCTACAAGAAACACTGTATACAATTTCTCATCCTAACATTGAAGATTGTGAGGGCAATTCAAATCCTATTCAATTTGATTTATTTGTTGGTAAGACACCAGAAATAGGAGATATTATTTTTTCCGAAATCTTAGCTGATCCAGATCCAACACTTCCCGGAGGACTTCCAGCAGAATTTGTTGAAATTTGGAATGTTAGCGAGCACACGCTTGAATTGCAAGGCGTTCGTTTCAATAACGCCACAATTGACTTTCAATTCTTGCTTGCTCCAAACTCCTTTATAACACTCGGAGATTCCGATAATGCCTTAGCCTTTCTAAGTCTGTCTAATAAAATCTTATTGAATAATTTTCCCACCTTGACCAACTCAGGAATGTTTATTGAATTAGCGCTTGACACCCTCATTTTGGACAGTCTCACGTATTCCATTCAATGGTACTCAGATTCACCAAAACAAGATGGAGGTTGGTCCCTAGAATTGATTAATCCAAATCTACCGTGTTTCAACCCCAATAATTGGGGACCTTCTGTTTCATTCAGCGGAGGCACACCAAACAGCATCAATTCCATTTTTTCCGATTCACCAGACACCACTTCACCACAACTGCTTTATTTCACCTTTCACAACAATGTTTTGACTTGTACTTTTAACGAGTTGATTTCAAATTCATCCCATTCTTTACAAAACTCAATAGCTTACACAACAAATCTGAGTGTTGATGACTCCACTATATACCAACTCACAGATACCGTTTACGATTGCTCTGGGAATTCTTTTGTTTTTACTGTGGATTTTGGAAATGGTTTTGGACCGCTACCTGGTGATCTTGTAATTAATGAAATATTATTTAATCCATACGAAGACGGTTCTGATTTTGTTGAGGTTGTGAATACAACAAATCACTGCATTGATCTTTTTAATTGCTCTCTTACGGATGGTGATGTATCAAACAGTGATATTATCTCCAACACTCACAGAATTCTTCTACCACATCAATATTTAGTTTTTACTGAAGACGGAAATGACTTAATCACATTCTATCCTTCAACTCAATCTCAAAATATTTTCAAATTAGAATCATTACCAAGTATGAATAATGATGCGGGAACAATTCAATTTTTGAATGCGAGTGGAGTTCGTATTGATGGTTTGAATTACAATGAAGAAATGCATTTTGATTTGTTAAACTCATTTGACGGTGTATCTCTGGAAAGAATCAATTTCAACGCAGCAAGTGATGACGAAACTTCATGGCAAAGCGCATCCTATCTTATTGGGTTCGCTACCCCCGGGACATTAAATTCTCAATATACCTCCATAGAAAATTCAGGATCGCAATTCACTTTAAACACTGAAATATTTTCGCCTGACAATGATGGATACGATGACGTGCTTGGAATAATTTATTCTGATTTCCCTGCGGGTTCAGTTGGAAATATAACCATATACAATGAACGCGGAATTCGTGTTCGAAGACTTATGCGAAATGAATACATTGGAACACAAGGCACTCTTTTTTGGGATGGGTTATCAGATGATTCAACAGCATTGAGTATTGGTATTTACCATATCATCTTCGAGGTTTTTCAATCGAATGGAGAGAAAATTGAAAAAAAGACAACCTGCGTGTTAGCTAAAAAGTAATGCGATCGTACTTCATTCGAATTCCGAAATTAATAGATAGGTTGTTTCCAAAAGTGATTTGGAGAGTAGACAGTTCCTACATATACCTCACATTCGATGATGGTCCTGATCCCGTTTACACACCTGCCATATTAGACTTGCTCCGTTCTTACCAAATTCAATGTACTTTTTTCCTGCTTTCTGAGAAATGTCTGCTTTATCCAGATATAGTTCAACAAATTAAAGATGATGGCCACACGATTGGATTTCATGGGCACACCCATCAGGCTTTAAATGACATGACACCGGAAGAAATTAATTCTTTATTGGTTCTACCAGAAATTCTGAAAGATGTTCAGATGTACAGACCACCTTACGGTAAAATTTCACGTCCACAGATTAAGCTATTATCGAATCGTTATTCGGTGGTCATGTATTCATTCGTTTTGGGTGATTTCGATTCAACAGTAAATCATACTGAATTAATGCGTAGAATAAAAAAAATAAAAGCAGGAGACATTGTACTGCTTCACGAAAATCTGAAGAGTTTGAATTTGCTTCAAGAATTTCTTAGCGAGTTTCCAAAAGATAAATTCAACCCATTGAATCGAATTAATTGATTCGTTTTTCTTATACTTGCTTTATGAACCTTAAATCAAACCTACTAACCCTTGGGTTATTGCTTTTGTGCGCTCCATTTTTTGCACAAGATTTCATTTCTGTTTCAGGTGTAGTTCTGAATAAAAAAAATAATCAACCCCTTTACGGTGCGTTGGTTCGTTTCGATCAGACTTCTTATGGATCCAATACAAATGCCGATGGTGGTTTTAATTTTTCTGCTCCTAGTGGGAAATATACGCTTGTAGTCAATCTATTAAGCTACAATGAAATTCGTAAAGAAATAAATTTAAATGGACCCATTAGTTTGAAAATAGAGCTTGAAGAAAACACCGAAGATTTGAACCTTGTTGTGGTTTCTGCGGGAAGATATGAGCAAAACATTGGAGAGGTTACTGTTAGTATGGAGGTCATTCAACCCAAATTGTTGGAGGATAAGAATGTTGTCAATATCGATGAAATTTTACAACAAACACCGGGTGTTGCAATTGTAGATGACGAACCTCAAATTAGAAGTGGAAGTGGATACAGCTTTGGCGCAGGTAGTCGCGTTCAAGTTCTTGTAGACAACATTCCAATTTTAAGTGGCGATGCTGGAAAGCCTTCGTGGGGATTCCTTCCAACAGAAAATGTATCTCAAATTGAAATAATTAAAGGAGCTAGTAGCGTGCTCTATGGTAGCTCTGCTTTGAGTGGTGTTATTAATTTTCGAACAGCTTACCCAACTTCCACACCCAAAACCAAACTTACCGTTTACCATGGCCTTTATTCCAAGCCTCAATCGCAAGAAGGCTTCTATTGGGAACGTCAAGGAATGAAGAGCGGGATTAATTTTTCGCACTCACAAAAATTCGGAAAACTAGACTTTGTATTTGCATCTAGTATGCAATATGATGATGGACACTTGGGGCCAATTATGGACTCATTGGGGCAATTCGAAAATAGTTCTTACAACCCTAAGAATGTGAATAGGTACGGTGCTGGGAACCGCGCACGATTCAATCTACAATTAAGATATCGTGCAACTGAACGACTTTATCTTGGAGTATCAAGTATTTACTCTGCCGGAAATTCATTAGCAACGCTTCTATGGAACAATAGCACAACCGGTTTATACAGTGCGTATGAAGGAAGTGCTACTCGAACCATTCAACAATTGTACACCGTAGACCCTTTTATCGAATACCATGGTAAACGAGGAGCCACGCACACATTAAGAACAAGGTGGCAGTCATTAGACAACAACAACGACAATAATCAAGGAAATTTCTCAGATGTACTCTACGGAGAATATCAAGTTCAGAAAAATTGGGATTTAGACCGAATTAAAAATTTTACAACTACCGCTGGCTTGGTCGGAATTCAGACAGATGCAAGAGGTGAATTGTTTGTAGGTGGAAATGCAGATGGACACAACACTGCCAAAAATTACGCAGCATACTTACAATTGGATAAAAAACTTTGGGAGAAATTGAACCTAAGTGGCGGATTGAGATACGAGCAATTTCAAATCAATGATGAGAAACAAGGCAAACCTGTTTTCAGGGCAGGTGCCAACTATAAAGTTTCAAAAGCAACATACATGCGCGCATCATTCGGCCAGGGTTACCGATTCCCTAGCATCGCCGAAAAATTCATTGTTACTGGATTGGGAGCCATAAACATTTTTGCTAATCCAGAATTGAAACCCGAAACTTCAAACAACATTGAAATTGGGGTAAAGCAAGGATTTAAAATTGGTGAGTTCAAGGGATTTGCCGATGTAGCTGTATTTCAACAAAAATTCGAAAACTTCATTGAATTTACTTTTGGACAATGGACTCCCGTTCCGTTCTCTAATTTAGAGGAATTGAATAACGCCATTGGATTCAAAAGCTTGAATACTGGCGAGGCCATGGTAAGAGGAGCTGAGTTCTCAATTTTAGGTACTGGAAAAATTGGCGAAACTCAAATCGACATCTTGGGTGGATACACCTACACTAAACCAGTAAGTACAACCCCTGATTATGTATACGCTGTAACCCAACAACAGCCTGGAACCTTAGTAATTAGTGAATTTGCACAAGCTTCATATTTGAGCACCAGTGAAAACAGTTCAAACAATATTCTAAAGTACAGACTTGAACATCTTGTTCGTTTCGATTGCGGGCTTACTCGAAAAAATTTAACTGCTGGAATCAGTTTCAGATACAACAGCCACATGCAGAACATAGACAATGCATTCGGAAAATTAGAAGATCAATTCCCTGCAATCTTCAACCCCGGAATAAATCAATGGAGAGCCGAGCATACCACCGGTGATTATGTTTTCGATTTGCGCTTGGGATACAAATTCTCAGATAAGCAACGCATAGCCATTATGGTCAATAATGTATTGAATAGAGAATATGCCATTCGTCCGTTGTCAATTGAAGAACCGCGTATGACCATGATTCAATACACACTAAGTTTGTAAAATGAATTGTGTTGCTATTATTCCTGCTCGTTATGCAAGCACGCGTTTTCCTGGAAAACCCTTGGCTGAAATTGCTGGAAAAACAATGATACACCGTGTCATTGAGCAGGCACAAAAATCGAAATGTATTCAAGAGGTTTGGGTAACAACTGATGATGATTCAATTCATTCACACGTAGAATCATTGAACATACCTGTTTTCAGAACCTCAACCTCTTGTCAAAGTGGCACTGAACGTATCTTGGAACTACTCCCTTTCATAGAACAAGCAGGTTTTGATACGGTAATTAACATTCAAGGAGACGAACCATTTATTCACCCAGAAACCATTGACGCAGTCTTAAATAATCTCCAAATCGATGGCATTGCTACAGCATGTATTGCCATTCAAAATGTTGATGACATTCAAGATCCCAATCGGGTCAAAATAGTTTTGAATTCAAATGGGCAAGCGATGTATTTTTCAAGATCACCGATTCCTTATTCTAGAAACCCATTTCATTCGTACAAAAAACATTTAGGTATTTATGCCTTTGCTTTAAGCGCCTTAAAAAAAATTTCCAAACTTGGGCCTCATGCCCTGGAAATGGCCGAATCATTGGAACAACTGCGTTGGTTAGCGAATGGCATTCCTATTCAAGTCATTGAAACCGAGTTAGAATCAATTGGAATAGACACTCCTGAGGACTTGGAACACGCGAAAAAATTGCATTTTCCAGAATAAAAACTTACTTTTGTAGGTATGCAGATCGAAGCCATCATATATGATCTTTTGTTCAATTCAGATTGTGTGGTCATACCTCAGTTCGGAGGATTAGTGGCGAAACAAAAATCGGCTGCATTGAATTCACAACTTCACCTTGTTTATCCACCATCAAAAAGCTTTGGCTTCAATCCACATATTAAAGAGAGTGACGGCCTATTGTACAGTGTGGTGTCCTCTTTGCGAAATATTCGATTTGAAGAAGCTAAAGCCGAGGTTGATTTCTGGGTCATTGAAACCAAAAAACAATTGTCGCAGGGCATGAAGTTGAATTGGGAAGGAATCGGTATTTTTTTTCAGGATCACGCTGGTTCATTGCAATTCATACCCAACCAACAAGCAAATTTTCTTCTTGATACCCTGCATTTCCAAAAAATAGCATTAACTCCACTAGAGGTTAAACAAATTCTAAGGTTAGAAAATAAATCTAACGCTTCATCTGCAGCAACATGGGTCTGGAAAGCAGCTGCAGCTTTGGCTCTGCCTATTTTAGGCGTTGGAATATTCGCCATGAGTCAAAAAATTCAACAGACTGATTGGAAATACGCTTCATTCAAATTATTCGGAACTAAGAGTCGTATTGCTACTTTCGACCCTAGTCAAACAAAAACAACCATTGCTTGGAATGATGTTGTTCCCGAAGAAACTATTCGATACGAAGCAGAAGCACTATCGAAACCAGAACCTTTACAACAGGAAGGAACTCCATCTAAAGTAGAATCAAAATTGGAAGTCACAGCAGATTCAAACTTCCATTTTGATATCATAGTTGGCGCCTTTTCTGTGAAAAGCAATGCGCTGAATTATGTGAATAAGCTTAAGTCGAACGGGTTCGATGCATACATTGCCGGGTACGGTAAAAATGGTTTACTTATGGTTGCAGCGGCAGGAGCCAATAACCAGGAACAAGCAATCAAAAATTTAGACAGTGTGCAATCCAAATTGAACACTCAAGCCTGGATTAACGAAAATTAACATTTTTTTTAGAAGTCCCTCCCCGGTTTCAGATTTGCTTTGTAATGGATACAGATTAATCACGAACTATGCATATTGGAGACAAAATAAAAAATAGAGCGAAAGACCTACGTCTTGGCCCCACTGAATTGGCTAAAATCATTAACACTTCGAAGCAAAATATCTACGGTATTTATAAAAGAAACTCTGTTGATTCCGACCTCTTATTTGATTTGTCGAAAGCTTTGGACACTGATTTTTTCGCAATCTACTCGAAAAAATTGGTTACCGCTGATGCTCCGGGAGGTGAAACGGAAGTGAACTATGAAACCATAGGTAGTGATTTAGTTTCAGTTAGAAGAGAACTAGGAGATTTAAAAGAAAAGTATGCCCTTTTAAAAGCTCTCTACGAAGCGAAAACTGGTGAAAAATTAGGCGCCTAATCTTTTTAACTTCGGCCCATGAAAATAGAGGCCGTCATTTTTGATTTCGGAGGAGTTTTGTATGAAATCGATTACAAAGCTCCTGTTAAAGCTTTTGCTAACCTTGGTTTAGTTGAGTTTGAAGAGTTATATTCTAAAGCAAGTCAATCCTCCTTATTTGATGATCTAGAAACTGGTCGCATAAGTGCAACCGATTTTTACTCTCAATTATCAAGCTTTCTTCCAAATGCTTCACTTGCTCAAATTCAAGAGGCATGGAACAGCATACTTCTTCAATTTTTACCAGAGCGTATGTCCTTCATACATACACTAAAAAAAAGTGGCGTAAGAACATTTCTTTTCAGCAATACCAATGCAATTCACAGCGCTATTTTCGAACAAGATATTGAGAAAAGTTATGGGCTATCTCAATTCTATGACGCCTTTGAACACGTTCATTACAGTCAAAATTTAGGAATGCGTAAACCACATGCTGAATCATTTCTTCACTTATGCCAACTGCATCAGCTCAATCCAAAACACACCATTTTTATTGACGATTCTCTGCAGCATGTTTTAGGGGCCAAGGAGGCAGGACTTATTGGAATTTTGCATGATCCCAACAATATGCCATCTGAGACTTTAGCGCCTTATTTCATTGACTTATTTGGTTCTTACTGATTCTCTTTTCAAATTGAACAGGTACATTTTTCACAAATCCCAGCCCTTTCGCTTTTACATATCCACCAGCCTCTATTCGAATCTCAGGTTTGAACATGAGTGCCATTGCATTTCCTAGAATTGATTCTAATTCATTCATCTCAGTTGTCACTTGAATGGGAATGGTTGTGTTGGATTTTTTTGAAATCTTTACCGGTTCTAGCAGCATTATTGTTCCTGCCGGAATACCATCTATTTTCAATAGAACATCCGATTCAAAAAGCGTAATCGCATACGGATTTGGATTTTCAATTTGAAAATTCAATGTTGCGTTCACTTGATTTCCCTTGATAGAGCTGATGTCTACAGAGTTTAACTTTCCTACTTTAACATCTTCATAAATAGAGCATCCTGAAAAAATTAGGATGAACAAGAGCATTACCCCTCTGAAAATAAATCGACTCATATTACTGCAACACCACTACTTCACTTTTATTTCGCAAACTTCTCGAAAAAATACGGTATAGTCTCTATTCCCCGGTAATAATTGAACAAACCATAATGTTCATTCGGGGAATGAAGAGCGTCTGAATCAAGCCCAAATCCCATGAGCACTGATTTCAATCCCAATTCACTTTCAAACATGGCTACAATTGGAATTGAACCGCCTCCTCTTGTTGGAATAGGCTTTTTACCGTAGGTCTGCTCCATGGCAAAACTAGCTGCCATGTATGCCTTGCTGTCAGTAGGAGTAACTACAGGATTTCCACCGTGATGAGGTCTTACTTCCACCCGCACACCTGCTGGTGCAATGGATTTAAAATGATTTGAAAATATTTCTGTTATTTCCTCAGTAGTTTGATTCGGCACCAAACGCATCGAGATCTTCGCAAAGGCTTTTGATGGCAATACCGTTTTTGACCCTTCGCCAATGTATCCTCCCCAAATACCATTGCAATCTAAAGTTGGACGAACACCGGTTCTTTCAAACGTAGTGTATCCCTTTTCACCATAAACCGCATCAATGTCCAATTCTTTTTTATACGCTTCTTCGCTGAATGGCGCCTTATTCAAATCAGCACGCTCAGATTCAGTTAACTCCATTACTTTATCATAAAATCCTGGAATTGTTATATGGTTATTTTCATCATGCATTGAAGCAATCATTTTCGCTAAAACATTAATCGGATTAGCAACTGCACCTCCGTATACTCCACTATGTAAATCTCTGTTTGCTCCTGTAACTTCCACCTCCAAATAACTTAACCCTCTTAGACCGCAATCGATACTTGGGGTATCATTTGCAATGACACTTGTATCTGAAATGAGCACAACATCTGCCTTTAATTTCTGTTTGTTCTGCTTGCAAAACTCACCTAGGTGATCGGAACCAATTTCTTCTTCTCCTTCGATCATAAATTTCACATTGCATGGCAAAGAGTTGGTTTTATTCATAGCCTCAAATGCCTTCAAATGCATGAAAAATTGTCCTTTGTCATCACAAGCTCCTCGGGCGAAAATGGCACCCTCTGGATGGATTTCAGTTTTTTTAATGGTTGGTTCAAAAGGTGGAGTATGCCACAAGTCAATAGGGTCAGCCGGTTGAACATCGTAATGTCCGTATACCAATACCGTGGGCAAAGTAGGATCTACCATTTTCTCACCATATACAATTGGATGACCAGCAGTTGGACAAACTTCAACTGCATCAGCCCCAGCTTCAATCATGAATCTGGCTACTTCATTCGCACAATGTGCCACATCTTGTGTATAATTCGGATCAGCACTTACACTTGGAATGCGCAGCAAATGAAAAAGTTCTTCCAAAAAACGATCTTTATTTGCTTGAATAAAATCTTGTGCAGCTTTCATGGGTTATAAATTTGGGTGCAAGATACAATTATCTTTGCCTCGCATGCAAACTGTGAATTTCGAAAATACAGAGGTTGCCTTTTCTCACAAAGACAACAGAAAATTGAATCAATCTTATTGGTTGTTTCGAATAATTGGCTCGCCATCTATGGTGAAATTGGGGGCATTTTTAGTGAGTGCAGCCATAAAATTGAGAATCCCATTTGGTTGGATGATTCGAAAAAATATTTTCGCTCAATTTTGCGGCGGAACGAACATACAAGAAAGTTTGAAATCTGCTGAAACACTTGCAAAAAGCCAAGTGGGATCAATTTTAGATTATAGTGTTGAAGGAAAAGAAGATGAGTCTGATTTTGAAAAAACCACCTTGGAAATTATTGCAACTATAGAAGCAGCAAAAGACAAAACCTTCATTCCGTTCAGTGTATTCAAAATAACAGGGGTTTGTCAGTTTTCATTATTAGAAAAAGTAAATGCTGGACTATCACTAACTGAACTTGAAAATGCATCTTGGATTGCCGCTCAAACAAGAGTTCATAGAATATGTTTTGAGGCGCATCAGCGTGGTGTTGCCCTTTTCATTGACGCTGAAGATTCTTGGATACAAGATGCGATTGATACCTTAGTGGAAAACATGATGCTTGAATTCAATAAAAAAGCACCTATAGTTTATCAAACTGTACAGCTCTATAGACATGATCGGTTGGCTTATTTAAAACAGCTTCACCATAAACTAAAGTCACATGCATGCGTTACTGCTGTTAAACTTGTTCGAGGCGCTTACATGGAAAAGGAGAGAAAGCGTGCAGTAGAATTAAACTACCTAGACCCCATACAACCTACTAAAGAGGCTACTGATCATGATTTCAACGCCGCTATTGCTTATACGTTAGATCACATCTCTGATTTTGCCATTTGTTGCGGATCGCATAATGAAGAAAGCTCAATGTTATTGGCACTTGAAATGGAAAAAAGAGGGATTGATCGAAGTGATAAACGCGTGTTTTTTGCACAACTATTTGGAATGAGTGATCACATCAGCTACAACCTCAGCCACGCAGGATTCAATGTTGCAAAGTATCTACCCTACGGCCCAATTAAAGAGGTTATGCCCTATTTATTGCGTAGGGCTCAAGAAAATACGAGTGTAAAAGGACAAACGGGAAGGGAGCTCTCTCTTATTTTGAAAGAAAAGCAACGAAGAAAACTAGCTTAATCGGAAAACTTTGGCAACGGCAGGAAAGAGGTATTCTGCGCCAGAACTTTTTTCAATACAACGTATACGGGTTCTTCTTTTTTCTTTTCGAATAAAATGTCTCCGTTCCTTGCCATAGAGAAATTCTTGTTCTTCAAGAACATCTTCCACCAAAACTATTTGCTCATGAGATTTTCTATCATACAAGGACAATGTTTTGTATAGCTCAATATCTGAGCATGTAGAGGCCAGTGGGTTGTTTAAGTATTGTGATAAACTTTGCTCAATATCTAAAGGCAGTATTGACGTTTTCAAAAATGGTCTCATCAACTCTTGGAAGCACATTTTCCATTCCACACCATGCGGCTTTACTTTGGATCCATATCGAGCATGACAAAGCAAATGTGCTAGTTCGTGAATGAGCGTAATTAGAAAAGCATATCTGTTAAGATTGTGATTAATGGTAATTTTGTATCGCTCGCCTGGAACATATCTAAAATCCCCATGTTTGGTTACTCTTCCTTTTGTAATGACTAAATCATGTGGATGTTCGCGTAATAAAGCACATACTTGCTCTACGCTTCCACCTGGCAGAAAAGGAGTTAACGCCTGCTCCAAAGCAGTTGTTTTATGAGCCATGAATGTTAGTCAAAAGAAGGACAGTCACAATCTTTTTTACTCAATTTTTTCTTGTGAGAATATTGTTTTTTGTGCTTTTGTTTGCCAGAATAATTCGGCTTTTCTGTTGCACAACCAATAGAAAAAAGAAGGAAACTTGCCAATAGGAAAACGAGACTTTTCTTCATAAAACGAATGTACGAATTACAACGATGCAAAAGAAAAAAAGATTCTATCTTTCAATGAATGTAAATGATGATTAAGTTTGTTGCATGGCAGGTGTACTTGAGAGTTTTGGTAAATATGCTCTATTGATGCGCAGGGTATTTTCGCGTCCGGAAAAGAAACGTATTTATTATCCGCTCATCACAGAAGAGATGATGAAGATTGGCGTACAATCTGTGGGCATAGTTGCACTATTGGCTTTCTTCATGGGAGCAGTTGTAGCTCTCCAAACGGCTTCCAATATTGAAAGTGGATGGATTCCAAAGTGGACAGTGGGATATACTACGAAGCAAACCATGATTTATGAATTTTCTTCGACTATTGTAGCTTTAGTATTAGCAGGAAAAGTGGGTAGCAATATTGCTTCTGAGATAGGAACTATGCGCATTAGCGAGCAAATAGATGCCTTGGATATTATGGGGGTTAACTCTGCCAGCTATCTCATTTTACCAAAATTAATTGCTGCACTATTTATTCTGCCCTTCCTAGTTCTGTTGGCCATGTTCATTGGAATAGGTGCAGGGGCGCTCATTGCAGTATTAACCAACATTGTTTCGCTTACAGACTTCATCTATGGTATTCAATATGATTTTCAGATTTACGGGGTCATATACAGCCTAATAAAAACTTTATTTTTCGCTTTTATTTTGACCACTATCCCTGCATTCCACGGTTATTATGCCAATGGAGGTGCACTCGAAGTTGGAAAGAGTAGCACAAAAGGCGTGGTATACAGCATGGTGGCTGTTATGGTTGCTAACTATATTTTGACTCAACTCTTACTTCTATGATTCAAGTCAAAAATCTCAGCAAATCATTTCGTGATCAGTCTGTATTGAAGGATATCACCATTGATTTTTATCCAAGAAATGTAAATTTCATTATTGGTAGAAGTGGCCAGGGTAAATCCGTACTCACCAAGTGTATGGTTGGACTTTTCGAGCCCGATACTGGTGAACTCAATTATAACGGAGTGAACTTTTTAACCATGTCTGAAGACGATCGCAGGTCGTTGAGGCAACAAATGGGTATGTTATTTCAAGGGGCAGCATTATTTGATTCTATGACCGTTGAAGAGAATGTTCTATTTCCATTGAACATGTTCACGAACCTAAGTAAGAAAGAAAAAATGAACCTTGTAAATTCTTGTCTCGAACGTGTTAATCTGAAAGATAAAAACCATCTTTATCCGTCTGAACTTTCAGGGGGAATGAAAAAGCGGACTGGAATTGCTCGAGCAATTGTCATGAACCCGAAATATCTTTTTGTTGATGAGCCTAACTCGGGTTTAGATCCTGAGACTTCCTTGGTAATTGACAAGCTTATTCGAGAATTAACTTACGAATTAGGAACAACAACTGTTGTGGTAAGCCATGATATGAATTCAGTTATGGAAATTGGTGATAGAATCAATTTCATTCATAATGGCATGGTAGAATGGCAAGGAAGCTCGAATGAGCTTATTCATTCTGAAAATAGAAACCTAGAAAACTTCGTTTTCGCAAGTGACTTCATGCAAGAGATTCGAGATAATCTGAGAAGCAAACACCAAGGTTAATTCAAATAAAATTTCTCAGTAGTGCTGCCCTTCTCTGTTTGTACTCTTACAAGATACAAGCCAGTAGCACATTGCAGAGGCAGCGGCAATTGGATTAATTGATCTAATGACTCTGAATAAACATCTGCAGCATAAACAATTTGCCCAGACATACTCACAATTTCAATTCGACCTTTACCAAGAACCGCTTCGTTCAAAAATCGAACAGTAATCATTTTCTCATCTATGCCTTGAAAACGAATTACTGCAACATTTCCCTGTTGATCAATATCCATAGGTAGTTCCATATTTCGGTCAGCATTTCCTTCTACATTATCTTCTGTATTTACATCCATACTTGAACTTGAATTTGGTGCAGCTCCGCCTGCAATAGTAACTACACAGAATTGACCATAATCACCTTCTTGAGGATTATTACATGAAGTTAACCTCGGCTTAACCGCGATTCTGTAGCTTAGTCCTGGAGTTAACCCTTGGGTTGCAAGATTTAAAATTTCATTGGTCGTAGTAGTCACCACAGCGGGTGCTAGTGGCACATTTGGGGCAGTTGGATTTACTTGAGCTACCTGCCAGATGTACTGACTTGCACCTTGAACATACTGGGTATATGCGAAATAATATTGAGAAATTGTGGTTCCACATATGTTTGGGTAACCCGTGGCTGGGGGACCTGTAACTGTTAGATATGGTATAGGTGCTGTGATTAGGCAATAAGGTGCGCTCCAGTCACCCCATACGTTGCAATATCTCATTCTCACACGAACTGAATAAATTCGATTATAGCGTAAGCATGTTAAACCTGGATTATAGAGCTGAATGTTTGTGGCTCCTGGGGCTGTTTGAACAGTTGCTACAACAGTTCCACTTGATGAAAATTCCCATTCTATCTGGGCTGCGGTGCCATAATAACCCGTTGTTAAAACCCCAGATAATAAGGTTTGAGTTTGACACGCCGCGTTTGATATTGCATTTGTTGGAGAAGCCTCCATGTTGACCTGTCTCAAAGGACCTTCTCCGCACCAATGTCCATCTATTCGCAATTCTACCCACACATTGTAATTATTTCCATAGCACATGCACGGAATACTATAAATTAATAGTTGGTCAGCAGAACCTGTGATAAGACCGGTACAAGTGATGCTACCGTCTGTAGTATTCACAACCCTAAATCGTGTATTTTGAACAAGTGCATTAGGTGTTGCGGCATTCGGGTAATTTCGTTTTAAAAATTGATTGGCCTTGTATCCTGGCATTCCCAAATCTGAAGTTGGATTTGGAGAGGCATTTACAAACGCCGTTGGATAATATTCAACTTTGACGTCAAAACAACCACTAGCCACATCCGTGGTTGAACTTACACGAAAATAATATTCTGTGCCAGGAACAACTGGATTCGTCGCCCACGTAGTTCTGAGTATTTCAGTTGAGTTTCCTGCAACTGCGTTGGAACATTCACGAAAAACCGGCGCCGCCGCTGTTCCTGCATAAAAATCAATAATCGCATCAAATCCTGTTGGTACTACTGTAATTTTTACTGAGGCACTTGGAATTCCGGCTGGAACGGTAAATCTAAACCAACGCAAATCAGTAAGAGTAGTTGCACAGCTGGTTGTTGTTTGACCAGATCCAGAGACCAAACAATGGTTTACAAAACTACTCTGAGGGAGCCCAGTAATAGTAGGTAGGAAATCTCCCGGTGTAATTAACGTTGCAGTGGTTGAAGTGCTTTGAGCGTTTGCAAAAACTACTGACAAACAAGCCAACAAGATGAGTATATTCTTTTTCATGAATTAATGGTCACTAACAAATATATGAAAAAGACTACCCACAAAATCAATTCGTTGCATCAAAAATCAGTCACTATCTGTATTCCTGAAAAACCTGGTTGCGCTCAATAAAAAATGAACTCTTAAAATTCAGAAATTTCTCTACAATATCCTCTTTCAATTCAATAGGAACGGCTATGGATTCAGATATCACTTCACTTACGTAGTCAGAAGAGACTCCAGAATCTGTCCAAGCAAAGTTGAATACATCTTGGCCTAATGCATCATAGAATGTGGTGCTGTAAATACTTATTTGGATTTTACAAGAAGCTAAAACTTCTTGAATACTCGTTTCAATTGGTAAAATTTTAACTTTTTCCGACAATGGTAGTTGAGCATACGCCTCGGCATTATTCTCAAGTGGATGCAATTTCAATTCACAACTCCAATCAGCGTAGTTCTTCAATAATTCATCTAGCCTCATTATCAGACGAGAATATTCGGCGAACATGTTTTTCTGAGTTGCAACAACAATGACATTTCGTTTCACACTTTGTTCTATTCTTTGATTGACCCAACGAAAATCTCCTTTTACTGATATTTTCATTGATTTAACATCAGCAGAATTTTGGAATTTTCTATTCCAATACTCACCAAAACACCACAATTCATCTGGAAAGAAACTTTTCTTATACAGATTTTCAAATTTTAAATCATACACATAGTATAAGTCATGTTTTGAAATCAAGCCATGCTGCAATTCAACAATAAAAACTCCTGCATGCCTTGCTGCTGCAATTAGCCCCTCTTGATGATAATGGGTTACGATATATAATTTTTTCAAGCGACTTCCTGCTATTGCTGTATTCCAAAACATAAATTCATGTAAGAAATTAGCAGCAACTCCAGTGTAGTATGGAAAATCATCACGTCCAACGTGGACTTCAATCTTCTTCAACCAAGTACACAAAGCCCTGTGCATTTCAATTACAACTGAATCGTATTTAAAAGCCCACAATTTTTGGATTTGAAATTTCAATTCTGACCATGGAAACTTAGGAGAAACATCCCACGTTTGAACATGATTCAATTCCGTTGCAATTAGCGTTTTCACAAGTATTGAATCAGGCAACCCATTGATATAATCTACTCTTTTTGGCAGTAACAATGCCTCTTCCCTGATGTCATGTTTAACAGATAATTTCCTTCGAACTATATTTTTAATTCGTTGCTTGAATTGAAACAAAATTGAGTTGAATGGGAACTCACCTCTTTTCTTCAAAGCTTGAATCTTTGAATATGCATGTGCTTGCTGAGCCAATTTCAAAAAACCAAAAGATTCAACTTCGTGCAATTCCGGATTGGGAAATATAAGATTGAAGTCACGCTGTATTTCAGAAAAATCAGTCAATATAAAGTCTTGTTTACTCATGATTAATGAATTGAAAAAAGCCTCTTATTTTGTACCAATAAATGATGAAAGCAAAAACAAGTAGTACGCATGTAATACCAATTCTTGCAAGCAGGTGTGTATTAAACAAAGAGTAACAGCCTAGGGCGCTCAACACGGTTAAAGCAATCAATAAAACAGGCATAATCTTTTTCCTCATATCAAAGTTTTCGCGGATTAGATAAAAGCCCAAAATGGGTAAGGTTAAATATGAAATGAAAGTAGCCCAAACTGATGCCCATGCTCCAAATTGAGGGATTAAGACCACATTAATCAGCAAATTCAAAACAGCCGCAATGAGTGTAATAAATAGTATGGGTAACGTTTTTTTATTAAAAATGGAAAAGTCAACGGCCGCCACATACAACGGGCGATAACAAAATGTAAAGAATAACAACACAGCAAAAGGTGCGCTATCTGCCAAAGTTGGATTTCGATATAAAAAAGGGAATAATACTGGAATCCACAACCCCACTAGAGTGGCTATAACAATGGAAACAAAGAACCATATGTGTGTCAAGCCACGCACAAAATCCACTGAATTACCTTCCTTAAACTTCCGAAATAAGATAGGTGTAATTACCTGATTGGCTTGCATTTGAATATTATCGAAATATGATGCAAAGGAATAGGCAATGTTGTAATTACCAATTTGTTGGGTTGAAACATGAAGTTGATCCAATAAGACACGATCAGAACTACTTAAAATATAGGTGGCATATTCCTTTGGAACCAAGGGGAGTGCCGTTTTCAAATCCTCAATAATTTCCCGTCTATTCCAAATAAAAGTAGGTCGTATACCTTCTTTGAAATATAAAATATAGCCGAAATACAATGCTTGTATGGCCCCGCTCACAGCTGCAGAAACTAACCATGCCTTATAACCTAAATTAAAATATAAGATACCTGTCAGAGTCAACGCGGTTGCAACCAATGCTGTACAAATAGAAATCAAATAAACCTTTTTATGGTCATTCCTAAATTGACAAAGTCGAATTCCAATCGATTTTGTCAAATCGAAAAAAAGTAACGGAATAACAACCAAACTCAAAACAATGAGCAGCTCCTTTGTTGAAGCGGTATATGATTTTAAAACAATGAATAGTAAAGACGAAATAAGTGCGGCATAAATAATCTTGTAAAACCATTGAAAACCAAGTAGTCTTGACCACTTCGGCTTGAACGCTTGGCCAAGGTGAAAAAAACTATTTTGAAATAATACAATGTATCCCAGACTACTAAATGCTCCTAGCAATCCAATGTATGATAGTATTAAACCGTAAATGGCGTAGTCCGCGCTGGAAAGATATGGTGTTACAAGTGGAAGCAGGAATAGATTGACAATCGCAGGAATTTGATTCGCGAAGGAATAAAAAAAAGTATGCTGAACAATCTTCCGAATCATGACAGGTTAGTGGACTGTCACGAAGTTAAACATCTTAACCATTCAAGGCTTCTGCACCGGCAACAATTTCAAGAATCTCACCTGTGATTGCCGCTTGTCTCGCTTTATTATAGGTTAGCTTCAATTCTTTCACCATTTCAGAAGCATTGTCTGTTGCTTTGTGCATAGCAGTCATTCGCGCTCCGTGCTCAGCAGCTTGGCTATCTAAAAGAGCTTTAAACAATTGTACTTTAAGAGATCGCGGAATTAATTCGTTCAGAATTTGTTCTTTTTCCGGTTCAAAGATGTAATCTGAATTTCCATCACCATTCGTTGATGCTACTACAGGTAAAAACTGCTCTGTTTCTACAATTTGAACAGCCGCATTTTTGAATTTGTTATAGATCAACACAATCTTATCATACTTACCTGATTTGAATTGACTCATAAGCGTCTCAGCCAAATCTGAAACGTTACTAAAAGTCAGATCATCAAATATTGTAAACGGTGTCTCCGAGAAGCCTTCGGTTGTATGCATCTCCGTGCGCTTGAAAACATCATTTGCCTTTTTTCCTAAAGACAACAACTTCACATCACCTGTAGATTTTTTTGCAACCTGTTTTGCTTCTTTGATGATATTGTTATTAAACCCACCACAAAGACCTCTGTTAGATGTTATAGCTACGATCAATGTGTTTTTAACATCCCCTGTTCTACCGAAGTCGCTGTTTACTTCAGCCGAACTTACATTCGATAGAATCTCTTGCAGTTTCTCGGCATAGGGACGCATTTTCGTAATGGCATCTTGAGCGCGTTTCAATTTTGCAGCAGAAACCATTTTCATTGCAGAGGTAATCTGCATGGTTGAATTCACTGAAACAATTCGAGTCCGTATTTCCTTCAAATTTGCCATTCCTGCTAACCTTTATCTTTAGTTGAATCGAGCTGATAAATCTTTCGCTACGGTTTCGAGCACCGCCGTTACGTCGTCTCCAATATTTCCGTTTCTGATTGCAGTTAAAATATCTGCATGACTTACCTCAAGGGTTTTCAAGAAATCTTCTTCAAAAGACTTGATTTTATCTACAGGCACACGTGACAATAAACCTTTGGTTCCACAATAGATAATTGCTACTTGTTTCTCAACTGAAAGTGGACTATTTTGACCTTGCTTGAGGATTTCAACGTTACGCTTACCCTTTTCAAGTACGAATTTCGTTGATTCATCAAGGTCAGAACCGAATTTCGCAAATGCTTCCAATTCACGGTATTGCGCCTGGTCAAGCTTCAATGTACCTGACACTTTCTTCATTGATTTAATTTGAGCTGACCCTCCAACGCGGCTTACTGAGATACCTACGTTAATTGCAGGGCGCACGCCAGAGTTGAATAAGTTCGATTCCAAGAATATCTGACCATCTGTAATGGAAATTACGTTGGTTGGGATATAGGCAGAAACGTCACCTGCTTGAGTTTCAATAATTGGAAGAGCTGTTAAAGAACCTCCACCTTTCACTTTATTCTTCAAGCTAGCTGGCAAATCGTTCATTGCTTCGGCTACGCTCTGAGTTTCATTCACTTTAGCAGCACGCTCGAGTAGGCGGCTATGCAAGTAGAATACATCACCTGGATATGCTTCACGTCCGGGTGGACGACGAAGAAGTAGGGAAACTTCACGGTAAGCAACTGCTTGTTTTGAAAGATCATCATAAACAATCAAAGCTGGTCTTCCGGTATCACGGAAGTATTCTCCAATTGCACATCCAGCAAAAGGAGCGTAGAATTGAAGAGGTGAAGGATCCGAAGCCGTTGCAGCAACAACTACGGTATAGGCCATTGCACCCGCATCTTCTAATGTCTTAACTGTTCCGGCGATGGTTGAACCTTTTTGTCCACAAGCAACATAGATACAGAACACAGGTTCACCTTTATCATAAAATTCTTTTTGATTGATAATGGTGTCTATTGCTACAGTAGTCTTTCCTGTCTGACGGTCACCAATAATCAACTCACGCTGTCCACGACCAATTGGAATCATAGCATCAATCGCTTTAATTCCAGTCTGAAGTGGTTCCTTTACGGGTTGACGATAAATTACCCCTGGAGCTTTACGCTCAAGTGGCATTTCAAATAATTCTCCGCCAATAGGACCCTTACCGTCTATTGGTTCACCTAAAGTGTTAACTACTCGACCCAACATGCCTTCACCTGCTTGTATGGAAGCGATAGTTCCTGTGCGTTTTACACTTGCACCTTCCTTCAAATCACCTGCAGGCGCTAACAATACCGCTCCTACGTTATCTTCCTCTAGGTTCAATGCGATTCCGCGAACACCATTTTCAAATTCAATAAGCTCACCTGATTGCACGTTTGACAATCCGTATATACGAGCAATACCATCTCCAACTTGAAGAACAGTACCCACTTCTTGCAATTCAGTTTCAGTTTTTACACCTGCTAATTGCTCTCTAAGAATTGCAGAAATTTCTGCTGGTTTGATATCTGACATAATTTTCAGTGTTTGTTCCTACAAAGCGGGAACGTATGGGTTTTTCGAAAAATCTTTTTTAATCTTATTCAGTTTACCTGTGATAGAGGCATTGTATTCCTTACCGTTCACACGTAAAACGAAACCTCCAATGAGGTTCGCATCTATCCGTTCGTTCAGTAATACTTGGCCTCCAGCCATCTTCTCTGCCATGGTCTGCACGGCTTTCTTCGAGGATTCGTTTAATGCTACGGCTGAAATTATTTCAGCATGATGAATTCCTCGCATGCTATTCACTTGATCAACAAATGAAGAAGCAATAGACGATAATTCAGCTTCTCTGCCTTTGCTAACAATAAGCTGTACAAAGCTTGATGTGGTATTTGACCAGGTTTTGAATATCGCGTTTAGTACATTTCTTTTCTTATCTCCTGATACAACGGGAGAGGCAAGCAACAGATTTAAATCTTTGCTTTCTCTTGTTGCCAAAAGAATCGACTTCATGTCATTCAAAACCACATCCAACTCATTGCGCTCTTGACACAATTCAAGTAGTGATTTCGCGTAACGTGAGGATAATCGAATGTTTGACATGCCTTAATTTTTACCGAATTCGTTGATTAACGCACTGTTCAATGCTTGCTGTTTCTCAGCATCCGTTAGTGAGTTCTTTAATAGAGACTCAGCCAATTGAATGCTTAAATCAGCTACCTGATTTTTCAATTCAGAGATGGCCGCTTGTTTTTGCGTCTCGATTTCAACTTGAGCCTTTGAAATAATGGCTGAGGCCTCTTGCTGGGCTTTTCCAACTGCCTCTGAACGCATTTGATCTGCCATGGCCTTAGCTTCAGTCATAATTCGATCACGTTCATTACGTGCCTCTCGAAGCAAATCTTCATTACTCGCTTGAAGCTTGCTCATCTCCTCTTTTGCGGCATCTGCCTTACGCAGCGCATCGGCTATGCCTTCCTCACGCTCCTTCAGCGTTTGCATAATTGGTCCCCATGCCATCTTTTTCAATAGCACAAGTACAGCAATGAAGGCAATAGATGCCCAAAATACGGTACCAACGGACACACTAAGTAATCCTTCCATAGTGTTAAAATTTTAAACGGTTATTGAACCGCAATCAATGTATTATCCTAGAGCTACCAACAAGCAAACGATTACAGCGAAAAGGGCAACACCCTCTACCAACGCTGCAGCTACGATCATGCTTGAACGTAAATCACCACTTGCTTCTGGTTGACGAGCCATACCCTCAAGGGCAGATCCACCGATACGACCAACACCGATACCTGCACCAATTGCAGCAACACCAGCACCGATACCTGCTAAACCTTGGCTCATTCCAGCCTCCATGATTAAATTTAAGAATTCCATGATTTTATGAATTTATGGTTGTTTATTATTTACTAATTAATGTGCATGTTCCAATTCCCCGTGTTCATGTTCTTCATGATGATGCTCTTGAGTTGCATCACCAAAATAAAGTGCGGCCAATAATGTGAATACATAAGCTTGAAGGAACGCTACAAGCAACTCCAAGCAATACATGAAAATCATGAATAATACGCTTCCCACTCCTACACCGTAACCGGCAGCAGCACTATTTTGACCAAACATGAGCGCCAATCCAACAAATGCTAAAATTATGATGTGTCCAGCCGTAATATTCGCTGTTAAACGAATCATAAGTACGGTTGGCTTTATAAAAATGGACATGAATTCTATTGGAACGAGGATAACCTTTACAAAAGCTGGAACTCCGGGAGGCCAAAAAATATGACCCCAATAATGCTTGTTTCCAGAAATTGATGTAATTAAAAACACAAGGCCTGCAAGCACTAGAGTAATACTTAATGTACCTGTAATATTGAAACCTCCCAAGAAGGGAACTAATCCGAGCATATTACACATCCAGATGAAAAAGAATACAGTCAACAGAAAAGGTAAGTATCTCTCTGCTTTCTTTTTCCCAATGGAAGGTGCTGCAATATCATCACGAATAAACAAAATGAAAGGCTCCAGCATATTTTGAAAACCACTTGGAGCGGTGTTAGGATTGTTTTTGTATTTATTGGCAACCGATCTGAAGATTATTACCATGAGCACTATTATGAATAACATTCCAAAAACAGATTTCGTAATTGAAAAATCCATCACCTTGTGACCATGTGCGTCATGAGATGCATTTTCTCCGACATATTCAATCATTTCATGGTGGTTGCGGTACCCCTTGTAATCGTGAAAATCCAACTCACCATGCTCATTCACGCTGTAGAAATTGCTTGAAGAAAAAATATCTAAGTGTCCATCATGTAGAATAATTACCGGTAAAGGCAGATACAATGGGCCACCAAAATGAATTTGATGCGCATCCGAAATATGATGCATAATCATATCTCCAATTTTAAAATCACCTTCCGCATGCTCACTTTTAGCTGTGCTATCGGCACTAGCAACAGAAGAAGCATGCTCATGATTTTCTTGAGCCACAACAAAAAGAGTGGAGAAAACCAATGTCGTAAGAAGGAGTAATTTGTTCAAATTCACGATTCAACCTTTTTTTTCGCGGTGCAAAAGTAATGAAGGGTGAATGAAGTAGAAAACTTTTTTTCGAAAATCTACTTTGAATTTTCAATTTTCAGGGCTGACTTTATCAAAAGTGCCGAGTAAATGATGTATGTAAGAAAAACCAATCCTGCCGAGGCATATTTTGATTCTTTATTTAAAACAATCAAACCAGCAATGGTTAAAGCTGAGAAGAGTAGTTTAATTAGCACACCTATCATGACTGCATTCACTGATTTTGTTGGTGATTGACTTTTCGTTTTTTCGAAATGATTGTTTAATAGTACAGCTATTCCAGCAAATGCAAGGGGTACAACCGATGTAATGGTGGGAACTCCTGTTAATTGCTGCGTAAAAAAAATAGCAGCGCCAAGCAAAGCACCAATGGCCAAATAAAGGGTATTTTGCGTTTTCATTTTTTATGAAGGAAATCTTTCATGAATTGGTACATTCCAATGGCAACACCTAAAAGTGAAAAGACCATGGTCAAATATGGTCTTTTCAAATGCCAATAGGCATCTAGTTTCAATCCAATCCATACACCAAGCCCAATTGCAACAGCCATTTGGGTTGCTAAACTGGTGTATTTCAGAAAACTGTTTTTTATGGTTTAGTACCTTGATTAGGAGTATTTGCTGGCGTAGGTCCATTTGATTTTGGAGCCTCTTTCGGCTTTTGACCCATAGAACACATTCCTGTAAATGCTGCTCCTGGCTCAATAGCTAGTTTATCAGTGAAAATATCACCTTCCACTTTAGCTGTGCTCTTCAAAGAAAGCAATTGCGCAACTTGAATTTTCCCCTTAACAAAACCATCTATTTCAGCATTCTGACAGATGATATTCCCTTCAATTTTACCAGTAGGACCAATAACTAGGCGACCTTTGGTACCAATATTACCTGTGAAAATACCGTCAATACGAATGTTACTTTCACATCTGATTTCACCTTCAATTACTGTTCCTTCAACAATTCTGTTGATTGCATTATCTGAAGCTCCATCAGTTGTTTTCGTTGTTGTTGCGCCTTTTGATAGCATGTTTAATAATTTTTTTGAGCAAACTCTAAATATCCTTTCAAATCACGAGATTTGAAGAGCTCTAAATAGTTTTGCTTAGTTATAATAAATTGCTTTGTTGCTTTAAAATCAATCACTTTTGAAAGCTCCTGATCGCCAACAAAAGTAGTAAAATATTCTTTTGCTTCTTTCAAATTTGCAAAAGACTTAACTAAAATCAAAGAAGCACCGTTCGGAATTTGTGCCTTACTCACTTTGTAATCGTTGGAACTGAAAAAAGTACTGTTGAAATCCGCTAATCCCGTTCTTTCTGCTTTGAAGTCACCTATTTTGTTTTCAAAAGAAATTATTACAAAATGCTCGCCTTCATCTTGTCTCTTGAATTGCCCACTTTCATTGACCTGCGTCTGTGTATCATTCTTTCCGTCCATAGCTTTCAATGCGTCTGTAGCAGCTAAAGAAAGGTCAGAATCAGGGCAATTCATTTTTACCCAATTCAATTCCGCGATACAATTTTCCTTCACACCATTTGCAACCTCCGTTTTACTCAGACTATAAGCCCTTAGCATGTGGTATTGACAAATTAAATGATTGCTCGGTCTCTCTTCAATAGCCTTTCTTGTGGCAAGAAGTGCTTGAACATAGTTTCCATTTTGGAAATGATTGTATGCTGCGGTATAATTCTTTTCCTCCTCGGCTCTTTTTATTTGCTCGGCACTTGCATAATTTGGGTCATCTACCAACATGGACCACTCGGAATTGGGATATTCAGTTTTGATTTTTCTACCCCAATAAGCTGCACTGCAGGTTGGGCAAGTGGAATTTACCTGATATCCCTCCTTTTCCTTGGTTGTCCAACCCCTAAACAATTGATAATACGCCATGGCGTGGAAACTTCCTTTTTCACATCGTTGATCTAAATTGAACCAAGATGTTAATGCATTGTCTAAATCATTTAATTTCTCTTTGTAGACCAGTCCGGCCATGTAATAGGCCTCAGCCAAGTCGGCAGCCAGTTTATCCATAGATTTTTTATCGGCACACGGTAATTTTGAAGTCATTTCTTCAACAGTAGGTACTTTGTACTTTTCATTATTCAGTTGTGCAGTATCCTCTACCATTTCGATAATACTTTCATCGGGAACGCTGAACATTTGAGAAACTAGAGATTGATTTCTCCAGTTGTCTTTGAGCGGTCTACTTCCCCACTGATCCTCAAAACTTTGTTTTCCTTTTTCAAGCAAAGTTTTATTGTAAATCCAAAACGTTCCAACAATATCATCTCCTTTCAAACGATTCAACAACTCTTGTTTATCACGTTCCTTTTGAGCGATCATTTCAGTTGTTAAGCGTTCATGCTCGCGCTCAATTATCTCTTGAATTTCTTTTGGATTTTTCGCGCACAAATTCACCAAGCTATCGTTTTGGTCAATGACTCTGAGTTGGGTAACCAACTCCAATAAACTTTGCGCCCTTGCTTTTATTTCCGCATATCTCGGGTGCTTATCTGATAAGTTGTGATACGCACTATCATAATTTCGCTGCGCATCTGTGTATTGTTTCAATTCAAAATTGAGATCCGCAAGCAAAATGAATAGTTTTGTACGCTGTTTCTTATTATCCTTTGTTTCTTTCAATGCCTGATTGTATCTTCCAACAGCATCTAACTTTCTTCCCTCATCAACTGCTACCAATCCTAATCCTGAATAGATATAACTTTTGTAAGACTCATTTTTTTCATCTACCAACATCAACTCCAGAGATTTTTCTGTTGACGATGCATTTCCGGTGGTTTTGTATTCTGCTAGTATCAACTTAAGTCTTGAGTGAAATTCGAGCTGGTAATCTGGTTTAAGCTTGAGAATTTTCTGATAAGCAAGCTTGGCATCAGAAGGCCTATTTTCATCATCGTACAACTGAGCTAAAATAAATTGAGGAATAATTTTCTCTTGTTTCTTGGAAATTTTAGGTATTGCCTTTTCTAAATTCTCAATTGCTTCTTTGTTCATGTTCTGCGCCATGAATAATTCAGCCTTGGTTAATTCAAATTGAACTTTAAATTTTTCACTCACATCTTCTAAAGCTTCAGCTTTTATCATTATCTGTTTGGCACGTGAAAATTCAGAATCAAGCATATAGGCTCGCATAGCCCAGCTGTAGGCATTCAACACCACATCAGGATCTTGATATTTATTGGAGATGAAATCAAACGTTTCTTGTGCTTTGAAGTAATCTCCTTTGTACAAATTGGCTTGTCCAATAACCAAATAATTATCATCCATCCACTTATTAAAAACAGGCCACTTCATATCCTTCTTGGTTTCAGAGGTCATGGTATGCCTTTTAATAACCTTCTCGCACTTTTTAATGGCCTTATCCATTTCTGGTTTGGCTTCTTTGAATAGTTCAGGGGTTCCGTAGTTCTTTAATGCAATGATCTCATCAAAATCATCTTTCCGTTTCAATTCAAAATTCAGTTGAGTTTTTTTTATCAGCTCATTTGCATTGAAATAACCATTGTAATGCCCGGTAGTGTTGTGATATATGCGATATGCAACGCCATCAACTTTGGTTGAACAAGCTTCCCAGAATGTGGCAGCGAATATCAATCCCAGTATGAACTGAAACTTCATATTTCTTTTCAGGATTAGCAAATTTTCATTCATGCGGCGCAATAACAACGAAGCTCAGCGAATTTATTGCATTAATTCTAATTTCCGTTGAAACTTCTTACTTTTAGAACGAAAAATGGAACGTAAAAGAAAAAAAAGACGGATACTCAAGAAACTGAAGAAGCCTTTTCGCTTAATCGTTTTAAATGAAAATACGTTCGAGGAGAAGTTTTCATACAGTCTTACGCCAATGAATGTGATTGTCATGTTTGGTGGCTTCATTGTGGTTTTCGCCCTATTGTTTTATGCTTTGATTGCCTTTACCCCATTAAGGACGATATTGGTTCCTGATTTCTCTTCTTACGAATCGAGAGAAAACGCCCGAATTGCTCGATTTAAAGCCGACTCTCTAACACATGTCATGCAATCGCAACAGAAGTACTACGCTGATTTAAAACTCATTCTCTCAGGAAGTGGACCTTCCTCAAACTTAACAGACACAACAAAGCTTTCTGAAGTTGATTTAAATTATCAAACTTCTGAAATTGAAAATAAAATCCGAGCTGAATTAAGTCAAACTACAGGTTTGATTCCTTACCAAGGAAGAGCGCATTCGGTGAATGGTGCATTGCTGTTACCCCCGGTAAATGGCGAGTATTTTTTTATTTCAAATTCGAATCGTGTGAATTGGAAATGCAGTACAAACGAATCGGTTAAGAGTATTCTAGACGGAACAATTATTGAAACTTCCTTCTCCCCTGTTGATGGCAACGGTGTTTTTATTCAACATGCAGAAGGGCTAATAACTGTGTACAAAAATTTGAAAAGCGTGTCAGTGGGTGTAGGGAAGAAAGTGAAAGCCGGTGAAGATCTTGGATTACCGAATTCAAATAATGGTACAGGTGAACTTTTCTTTGAGATTTGGAAAAACGGAGTTTCGGAGAATATTCAAGCTTATTTTGGGAAATAAAAAAAGGGCTAACGCCCTCTTTTTAGCTCTAAATCACATTTTATCTGAGAATAATGAATCTCTTCGTTTTTTGTTCAATTTTGAAAAAGTAAGCACCTTCAGTTAACGAGGCTACATCTAAAACCATATGCGCACCGTGAATTTGTCCCTTTAAGACTTCGTCTCCCAGAGCATTGTAAACTTCGAAGTATTTTCCTAGATACAAATTTTCCACTTTTATGTTTAAGAATTGATTGGTCGGGTTGGGATAAATAATACAGGTGTTGTTCGGAAACTCCAGCACTGAATTATCTATTTGACCATCGCAATTTTCGTCTATTCCGTTTCCACCAATTTCTGTTGCATTGGGATTCACATTCATATCCGCATCATTGCAATCTGAATTATCAATTACATATCCAATGCCCAAATTGGAACATGAGCCAATTGGTAAACCCGCGCCAAATCCATCTAAATCATTATCTGAATAGTAATTATTAAATATTAAACCATCATCAACTGTGCTATTGCAGTTATCATCCATTTGATTGCAAACTTCGGTAGCGCCAGGATTTATATTTGAATCGGCATCATTACAGTCAGTTTGATTCAATACATATCCTAGAGGAGAAGTAGAATCACATGTGAAAATTGAATTAATGGAAGATCCATAACCATCAGCATCATTATCTGCATACCATTGAATAAAGGGGAAATTACAAGAACCATCATCAACAGTTGCTGCGCTATTGTAGTTGCATGCAAAAGGATCCATGCACCCCGAAACACTATTACTCATCACCCATGTTAAAGCATTTGCCATTAGTAGTCCACCATCTGTAGAAGAATTCCAGAAATCAACACGAGCATCTGATGAAGGTGGGTAGAAATTCAAATCCGCTCTGCGAGCGTTCATTAAACCTACGTTTTCGCGGGTAGCGACTAACCACTGACCGTTACTCCAATACGCCTCTACATTCGAACCTGGTGCAAATAACGTTCCTGGAGAATGATAACTTGAGCTTCCACCTTCAAAAGAAACAATACCATTCAAAATGGGATGATTCGGATTTGAAATTGTTCCAAGTGTTAGCAGTAAATCTTGAGATTGAGCATTTGCGTATTCTGCTACAGCATAATTAGTAGTTCCAAATGCTCCCATAATTGGAACACTTGACATTGAAAATACACAATTCACAACTCCACCACCTTGATCAATATAACTTGCGAGATTATTACCAAAAGTCATAGCATCAACCGGCGGTACATCTGTAAAAACTAGAATTGCATCATAGGGATACATACTTTCAGCTGTTGGTGTAGCGAAAGATGTGTTAAATATATCTACTACACCAAATTGACCAGTTGATTGAATTTTCGTTTGTACATCTGTTAACCATATGGCTTCGAACGGACTACCACAGACAAGAACAGATTGACTTCGTAAAACAGAAAAAAAGAAAACAAATACAGTGGTAATTGTAAGAGAAATTTTTATCATCTTTTTCAAATTTTATCGAAGTTACATCAATTCAATGTTTGTGTTCCATCTAGATTCATTATTGAGAGAAAAAATCTACACAAAACCTTACATTTGAATTATGACCCGAATGCTAAATACTTTTCTGCAAGTAATTGTAATGACTAGTGTATTTAGTTTGAATTGCCTTGGAATATCAGAGCTGCATTATTATGAGTATGGTGAACGAAAAGAATTTCCAGCGGGAACTGAATTTGCATTTGGTTCAACTCCACTCAATTTAGTTTCCTTTCAATCTTTAAATAAACAAGTCAATCCGCCCAACAGGTTATCCAACCTTAAACAAACCTTTTGGATTAAAATCCCAGTTAGTATCTATGACATCAATGAAAAAGCTGTTTTCACTTTTTCCAATTCTCAAATCAATGAAATAAAGGTCTGGTGGGTAGGTGAAAACGATTCTATTATTCAAGAGATGCCTATTAGCGGAGACCACCATCCGTTTGTGAATAGAGATGCAAAAGTGAGTTTTTTCGCCTATTACGTGCCTTCCAATGTAAACGTGAAATATTTCATAGCGGCAATTGATAAACGTGAGGAAGTTTTCCTTTGCAATATTCACAAGTACACCAATTTTCAGTTCACACGAAGAGTGCAAAGTGAATCATTGGTCTATGGAGGAATTCTAGGCGTAGTTGGAATCATCTTTTTTCTGACCATTATTCTCACATTTTATGTAAGAGAACGTCTCTATTTTGTTTACGGTGGTTTTTTACTTCTTATGCTATTCCACACTACATCGGATTTTGCACTTTTCAATAGACTCTTTGGTTGGGAGAAACCATTGAATACGGATATATGGCGGCCAATAAGTGCTGCAATGGCGGTCATATTATACTCCTATTTCATTCAACGTATTTTCCAAACATCTAAAATTAGTCCTAGGTTGTATTTTATATTTAAAATATATACTTACTTCAATATCGGAGTTGTAATCTTTTCTTTGATTTATTACTACTCCGGCTTTATGGGTTCATTCAAATATTATATGGTTGTATTTTCTCATGCAACGCAAGTGGGAATGATACTCTTACTTTTCATTATTGGAATTATTAGTGTCTCAAAAAAAGTTCAGATGTCTTCTTTAACCTTGATTTCGGTTATTCTTTTCATAATTGGTAATCTATTCTTCCGTATGTACGAATATGGTATTGTGCCTGATGTGACCATTACCCAACATCAGATACCATTTATTTATGGAGTGGATACCCTTTTGATGGGAATTATTGTGGTAAAACGATTTAGTAGTAGGCAACGAGACGCCATTTTACTTGAAGCTGAATTAATAAAAAATCAAATTGAATATAGAAAAAGATTGGAGCAAATGAAGGAACGTGAAATGCAGCGCGTAAGCCAAATATTACACGATAATGTTGGTGCTGATATATCTGCCTTGCGTTATGTTCTAGAATCAAAAGCTACTTTTCCTGACATTGTTACCAAGAACGAGGTGTTTAGAAGGGCATCGGAAATTGCCGATCAAATCAGAAACATATCACACAGTTACTCTCCAACAATTTTGAGACAATTCGGTCTTGACTATGTCCTGACAAACATTGTAAATCAATTCAACAAAATAGGAAAAACTAAATTTCAATTGGAAATACTAGGTGATACAAAACTGTTTTCTTCTGAAAATAAATTCATTGTATTACAAATTATTCAAGAGTGCTGCCATAATGTTATTAAACATGCCAATGCTGAAATAGCAATTATTCAGATTCTTATTGAGAATAACCAAATTGAAATAATAGTTGAAGACAACGGTAAAGGATTTCAAACTAGTACAAACTCAAAAGGCCTGGGACTGCATTATTTAAGTGAAATTGTATCATTAAAAAATGGTGTCATTCAAATAGACTCTAACTTAGTAAATGAAACTAAAATCAACATATGTTTACCGAATCCGTGAAAACTAAACCCATTCGAATCGCCCTCATCGAAGATCATCCTCTCTTCGCCTCGGGGGTTTCAACAGCGTTGGGAATAAATGAACAATTTTTAATTTGTGAGCGAATGACTGATGAAAATGGGGTTAGGACAAATAGAGAAAAATTCAAAGATATTGACGTGTTAGTTACCGATTTGAATTTGCATGGCAAGGTAATTCTTCCACTGCTGTATGACATACATGTTCAATATCCGGGCTTAAAAATAATAGCATTGAGTATGTTTCAGCCTTGGGAAATTGGGTTACATGAAAAAGACTGTTTTTTTCATGGATACATTTTAAAACACAGTGGTATTGACGCTTTATTTGCTTCAATCCTTGATGCGATACAAGACAAATTAAACTTTGATCAAGCTATTCAATTTTCACAACCAAAATCGATAGGCGGACTTCACATACTTACCTCTCGTGAAAAACAAATAGCGCAATTACTTTCTGAAGGAAATCAAACCAAAGAAGTAGCTACAAAACTTTTCTTGAGTGAACTTACAGTTAAAACCCACAGACAAAACATTTTCAAAAAACTTAATGTACGCAATGTGGTTGAGATGATACATCGACTCAACAACTAAAACATTAAACTGCAAATAAAAAAGGGGTGAATTTCTTCACCCCTTTTAATATGCAATGATATTTTATTTCTGAACCATCATTCGCTGAGTAATTACTTCACCGTTGAAACTTGTTTCAATCATGTAAAGTCCATTCGCCAACGGACGATCGAAAGTCATGTTAGTAGTGAACATTCCGTCTACTGCATAGCGGTTTGCGAATACTACACGACCCATTGCATCCAATACACGTACTTGTACGTTCTCAGAGGTGATGTTGCTCAACTGAATGTTGATATCTGATCCGTTAGTTGGGTTTGGATAAATGTTCACATTCGCACTATTATCTACCAAATCATTGTTTCTATTCACCTGTACCTCTGGTGCCATACCTGACTGACCAATGATACACATATATTGTGCAGGTCCCCAGTTGTAGTTGGTTCCGGTGTAAGTTAAAATAGGACATGTACGAACACGGTATGTCTTACCATATTGCAAGGCTGAAACCGTTCCTAAGTTTAAGTAGTTACTTGCTGCATTACGCAAATGATAAATTGGAAGTCCAACAGGGTTGTTTGATCCATCTACTTCAACAAACTCCCATCTCCAATTTACCGTTCCACAAACCCATGGCAAAGAAGCTACTACCGCAGATCGGAAGCGTGGACCCGATGAACAATTATCAGAGGCGCGCAATTGAGTTACTGGTTCTGCAATTGTGTTTAATGTACATGGTGTTAATGCTGGCACTTCCATAACCTCGTTATTACCAGCGCCATCTTGTAATGTATAGATATTAGTAATCAATACATTGTATAAGGTACCATACGGTAAGGTTGGAGTTACTGTCGCAAGAATTAATTGGTCAGCAGAAGCCCCTGATTGAGTTTTGGTATATACGTTACCAGCACCTGTTCCTGTAAGACCTGTAAAGGTAAAACGAACAGAGCTTCCTGAACCTGGCCAAGTTGCCTTAAACACTTGACATAAGCTCAATGTATTCGACCAATTTGGGCTAACACCGCTGTCACATCCACCACGTTTCAACATACGCACGCATGCTGAGAATGTACCAATACCTAAGCTGCTATCGTAGTTACGGATACCAACCTTATACACCTGACCAGCAGTTAAGCCGTAGAAGTTTAAGATTTCAGTACCTAAACCAGCAACTGCATTTTCTTGAGCTACCAAAGTACCTGCTGCAGTTTGAAGTTCAATCAAGATATCATTTTGAGTTGAGTTAACTAAGATGCTTACACCTTCAGTTGTAGCAACAAACTGATACCACTTGTCTTCTCCTGTTAAACAAACAGTTTGCGCATTGGCTGATGGAGACATTCCTACTAATGTGCTGTTTACGTTCGAGAAACAGTTTGGCCATACTGAAGTAGCAACTGAAATGGCATTACTTGGGTTTTCACCAGGAAGATTAGTTACACAACCTTCATTCGCAACACCGTTACAGTTGTCATCATAAGAAGTTGAACAGTTCTCAGTGACACTCGGATTAACAGCAGCTAGAGCATCGTTACAGTCTGTGTTGGTTGTTACATAGCCAGCAGGCTGTGAACATGCAGAAACAACATTACCAGCACCGTAGCCATCACCATCAGCATCTGCGTAGTAGTTATTGAAAGCTAATCCCTCATCAATCTGTGAATTACAATTGTCATCTATGTTATTACAAACTTCAATCCCCTCCGAAATAACATTTAGTGTTACGGAGTAAGTTGTAATATTTCCTGAATTGTCTGTAGCTTCAAAATCAATAACGGTTGTACCAACACCAATTGCGGAGCCATTGGCAATACTTGAAGTCATGGTGTAATCACACGCTTCAGTTATGGACAATGAGAACAATGCATCACTAGATATTGGTCCTCCTACTGCTACGACACCATTGGTATATGGAATTCCACCACCCTGTTCTCCGTTACCGTAGTAGTCATTGAAGTTGGTGGTTAGGTAATTACCACCGTCATAAATGTCATTTCCACCATCACTTATTCCCACATCAAAACCATTGTCATCAGTAACATAATCATTGTTGATTGCATAGTAGTTTCCATCATTCAAAATGGTAGAATTGACAGAATTTACTACACCAGACATACTTGCACTTAATCCAGTCAAATCAAACGTTCCGTTTGGCGTACTCATATATCCACTGAAATTGTTGGCTACTTCTTGTGCAACACTCTGAAGTACAGTTTCACCGTATACAGTATTAATTTGAGAAGCAAATAAATAATAGAAATAAGACTGTGGTGCTCCCGACAAATTCTCTAAAATAAAAGTATGGTCGCAAATCGCATAATCAATATTCGTTGTAACTGCTGTTTCTGTTACTGGAACAAACCACATCTGATACAATGATGGATCATAAGTATTTAAAGTATTAGAATAATAAACTTCAAATGAAGAACCGTCTGCAGTTGAAATGGTGAAGTGTCCATCAGCTACATAACCATTGCTGCAATCTGCACCTGAATTTCCATCAACACCCAAAGTAGTAAGACCACTACCTCCATTGATAGCAGCGTAGAACGTACCGGCATGTTGATTTGTGATATATGTTGAGTTTGTACCAAAAGCATTTACAGGATTCACTAGTTCATCCCATGAGATTATTGTATCACAAACACCAGAAGGCAATGTAATGTCAATGGTTGCAAAATCTGCACTCAATTGAGGAGCTGAATCGTCGATGACCGATTCCATTGAATACCAAAAGTTGTTGTTAAAATTATAATCATCCTGCATGTATCCATTGATCTCAGTCCATTGACCCAAATTCGCAAAAGTTACCTCATAGGTATAGGTTGTACCGTAATAAGTAATTCCATTGTTGAATACTGTAGTTGGTTCAGCAGAGACAAAAACAATGTTTTCGTTTGGCACAGCATTGGTGTTTGAAGAAGAAATTGATCCAACACTTTGGCTCACACCAGGCACATTAAACGCATAAGTGAAATTCAAAGTTACTACCGAATCACCGCAACTAATAATGTCAGCATAATTCGATCCCATGACTGGTGAACATATTCCAAAATTCACAAGAGTAACCAACGTATCAGAATTTCCTAACGGATCAGTAACTACCGTTGTTGCAATTGTGGAACCCATTTGACCGCTTGCGTTGAAATAAATATAAGCTTCATTTCCCCACAGATCAATATAATTTGGGTTTGTAGATTGTACATAGGTCTCATCGGAGAAAGTTGTCACATAAGTCAAACTGTTAGCATCGTATCCTAATGCGCTAGAGGCACCAACAAAAATGTTAAAGTCTGTACATGCATCAACGTTAATCTCAGTATTACCGAATACTTGTAACGGCGGTGGACACTCAGTCAAGTTCACATTCACTACCAATGTGTCTGCAAATCCCATGTTATCTGCAACTGCAATTGTAATAATATCTTCACCAACAATACTGTTTGGAGAGAAATTAAAAATAACCTCGGAACCGTTGAATGTTGGAGTAATTGCTGCTACATCTATTAATCCATTGGCACTTGTTACGTTGTACGTCATTGTACTTGGATCTACACCGTAGCTTTGAGTTACTTGTGCATAGTAATTGAAGCCATAACATGCATAGTTTGAAATTGCAGTTGAACCGGTAATACTCAATGGGTACTGTGGTTCAACAATGAACGACAAGAACGAAGCTCCACCGTACTCACCAAATGATACTTCAACTGTAGAAGTTTCGGTCAAGTTTCCAGTCCAAACTATATTGTTATTCATACCATTTCCACAACATCCTGTAGACCATACCAAGTTACCGTCAACATAAACATATACATCATCATCCCAAGAAGGAACAGTAATCGCATACGGATAGATTGATGCTGGGAATCCTTGTCTTCTGTATTTAACGGAGTGGAAATCACCGGGAACTGAACAACCTACATAGCCAGCGGCATCCGAAGGAGTTCCACCCCATGTAAAGTCACTTTCAGTATTGTAACCATTACCTTGACGAACATAATACCCCTGATAGTTTTCGAAATAAACACCATTGTACACGTTTGCTAGCCATTCACCTTGTCCCCACGCTGTTGGGTCACCAGGTACTTCATCGGTTGTTCCATCGCAATCATCATCAAAACCGTTTCCGCAGATTTCGGTAGCATTCGGATTAATGGCATTGTTACCATCATTACAATCAGTATTGTTTGTAACATAACCGGCTGGTTGCGTACATGCAGTAATAGTAGCATCAATTGTGGAGGTAAATGTCACATCATTCAAATAAATTCCATTCCACCAAGAATAAACAGAAACATCTGTGATTCCGTTCAGTGGAGTTGGGAAAGTATAAGTAGTATTAATGGTTCCACCATATTGAGGCATAAATTCTACAGACGCTACATTATTACCAGCTGCATCATGGAAATAAAACCAATTGGTAGAGATCCCAGCATCATTTGTTACAGAAACAGTAAAGCTGGTCAAATTATTCATAGTTTGAGGGAAAACAATATCGATATGGTTTTCGGTGAAGGTTGAATTCACATATTGACCGTAACCGTAATCTTGAGTTGTAACAGTTCCACTCTGTCCACCGAATCCATCGCCATCTGCATCTACGAAATAGTCTACTGCAAACGTACATGAACCATTATCGGTAGTTGCTGCAGCATCATAATTACATGCGCTTGGGTTGGTACATCCTGCAATGG
>CAYSEX010000001.1:61692-124289 GCA_964430305.1 uncultured Chryseobacterium sp. | reverse complement strand
ATTATAGCCGTTAAAACGCCATAAAGTGGATTTGGAAAATCAGATGCCGACGCTATGCCTAAACTTAAAGGCAAAGCTAGAAGTGCAACTATAAATCCTGAAATAAGATCTTTTGACCAAACGTCGAAAGATCCTAACCAACCGAAGGTTGACGAATATTTTTTATTCATAAGGTGACTTGTGTTAAATAATAAATTCTAAAACTCTCCTTTCAGAGAATCAATCAGGATTTATTACAACAAGTCAATTTTCCAAGAATTAAAGAGGAGATATAATCGATTCTTGGGTTGAAGAGAATGTCTGTAGCAAGACAACCCGGCCTCTGTCGAAAGTAGATTTAAATTCCAATTTCGTTGGGGCTTGAGAAAACCAGAAAAATGTTCGTCGTCATCCTCTTCATCCGCTTCAAAGAAATTTAAAAATTCTGATACAATCCCAATAGATGAATGGAACCCATCAGTATTATTCTGATCTTGAAAAGAGTTTTGGTGCTGCGACCCAGAGCTTAAAATAATTCCCTCTACACTCGCCCTAGTTGTGAACAGAGCAAATAATAACGGGAAAAATATAAACAGGCGCCTCAACATATTTGCAAAGTAACAAATACTAGGGCAAAAAATTGTGTTAAAGAAATCCTAATTCCAATTGAGCTTCCTGGCTCATCATGCTTTTATCCCATGTAGGTTCCCATGTAATTTCCACTTTACATGATGTTACACCTTCAACACTGGCCACTTTTTCTTCAACTTCCGGAGGCAAAGTTTCCGCTACGGGACAACTAGGTGAGGTAAGGGTCATGGTTATTTTTACCGAAGCGTCATCTGAAATGTCAATTCCGTAAACCAAACCCAATTCATAAATATCTACAGGAATCTCAGGGTCGTAAATGGTCTTCAATTTTGCAATTACCAATTCTGTGAGTGCGTTTCTATCCATTTTCAAACTTATTTTGAGAAGCAAATACTGTAGCATATAATTTAATTTGCTTCACCATTGCTGCAAATCCATTGCTTCTTGTTTGACTTAAATTCTGAGCTAATCCTATTTCATCAGCAAAATAAATTCGTGCCGAAACCACATCTTCTGGTTTTTCATTATTGAAAATTGAAACAACCAAAGACACCAAACCTTTTGTTATTATTGCGTCACTATCTGCTTTTATACTCATGGTTCCATCTGCATTCAGAAATGCTTTTAACCACACCTTCGACTGGCATCCTGAAATTAACAAATCATCGGTTTTTTCATCTTCTTGTAAAGCCGGAAGCTCTTTGGCTAATTCAATGATATGCTCATACTTCTGCATCCAATTTTCATAAAACGAAAAGTCATCGATAATTTCTTTCTGCTTGGCTTCAATCATAACAACATATTTAAACTTTTCTTCATGGCCTCATGGAAGTAAATAACCTCCTCTTCCGTATTGTAACAAGCAAATGAAACTCTAGCAGATCCATTAACCTTATATTTATTCCATATGGGTTGAGCACAATGGTGCCCCGTTCGAATAGCAATGCCTTGCTGATCCAGTAGCGCACCAAGATCACTTGAATGAACGCCTTCTATTTGAAATGACAGCACACCAATTCTATTGGTGTGACTCCCAAAAATACGTGTTTGACTCGGTATCGATTTCAGCGCATCCTCACATATATCAGTCAGAAATTGCTCATGTTGATGCATTTTCTCTTTACCAACTTCTTGCATAAAATCAAATGCCTTTTTAAAAGCAATTACCGCTTCAATATTTGGTGTTCCCGTCTCAAAACGGAAAGGTGCATTTTGAAAGGTTGTTCCCTCTACACGCACTTCTTTTATCATTTCACCACCACTTCTATAGGGTGGCATTTGATTCAGTAAATCCAGTTTGCCATACAACACTCCTAAACCTGTTGGTCCGTACATCTTATGTGCTGAAAACGCAAAAAAATCACATCCTAAGTCTTGTACATGAATATCTAAATGTGAAATAGCCTGGGCACCATCAAGAACACTATATGCTCCCAACTTCTTGCACAAGTCACACATACGCTTTGCCTCATTCACCGTTCCTAGGGCATTTGAAACCCAATTGAAGGCCACGATTTTCGCATTTGTAGTAAGCTCTTGTTCTATAAAACTCCAATCCCACTCCCCGTTTTCTGTAATGGGTATTACTCGAAATGTGGCCCCTGTTCGTTCTGCGGCCAATTGCCAAGGAACAAAGTTCGCATGATGCTCCATTTCCGTCACCCAAATCTCATCACCAGGTTTCAAAAACGATCCTAGTGAAAAAGCCACCAAATTCAGACTATCCGTGCACCCTTGAGTAAAAATAATTTCATCAACATGTTTCGCATGAATATGATCCTTTACACATTCTCGAGTAGCCTCAAATAAATCAGTGCTTTTATTAGCTAAGAAGTGAGCCCCTCTGTGAATGTTTGAGTTTAACTCTGAATAAAAACGAACTATTTCTTGTATCACCCGTTGGGGTTTCTGAGTTGTAGCCGCGTTGTCAAAATAAACCAAAGGAAATCCATTTACTTGCTGACCTAAGATGGGAAATTGCTCACGCAATTCAATTATTTCATTTTGAGTAAATGGACTTTTCATATTATAAACCGAATTTTTATTCGGTAATTAAATCTCTTTTCTTCAATTCATGCAAAACATATGCTCTGTGTTGTTCATTTGAAATTCTCGAAATAACATCAGATGTAAACGCCGAAATCAAAAGCATTTTTGCAGATTCCAAACTAAATCCCCGAGCTCTCAAATAAAACAAAGCTTCTTCATCAAATTGCCCAGTTGTAGTTCCGTGAGAACACTTCACATCGTCTGCATAAATCTCGAGCTCTGGCTTGGTATTCATTTGAGCTTCATCTGACATGATAATGTTCGCATTGTTCTGGTATGCATTTGTTTTTTGTGCATCTTTTCGCACAAAAACTTTTCCATTAAAAACGCCTTTACCATTATCAAAAAGTACTCCCTTGTACAACTCGTTACTCAAGCAATTTGGCACTTTATGATCTACACACGTATGGTTATCTATAAATTGTCCTTGTTTCGGAAAATATGCACCAACCAAATTTGACTCGGCGCCTTCGCCGTTCACACGAAATGTTAATTCATTGCGAACCCAATTGGCATTGGTAGTAATAGCGCTTAATGAGCACGTACTATTCGCCTCCTGCAATACCAGGGTTCTGGTTAAAATGACAGATTCATCATGGGCATTTTGTAACATGTCGAATGAAAAATGAGCGCCCTCTTTTACATCGAAAATAAAATAGGGTAAATGGAAGTTACCTTGGTTATCATTCAACCATTTCAACGAAAATTCAACTTTACTATTTACCTCACACAAAACATATACAACCGGCAATACAAGAGCGCCTGATTGTTCCGATGAAATGTTTATTTCAACTTGTTCTTTTACTTGTTGATTCTTTTCAACACGAATTGCAGTCAAGCTCGTGGCAAACTCTTCACACAGATTTGAAAATATATCGCCCACAGCTTCTTCTTTCCAAATGGTCGCTATTCTCGATTTCAATTCCGCTGTCAATCCTGAAGAATTCAATACTTCTATTCCAGAAATTTGCTTGTTTACTTGCAAAAAACCGTTGACTAACTGAAGAGGCGAGTCTAGTTTTAAATTGGATTTTTCTGAAGATTTCCAGTTTTGATTTTCAATTTTTCCAAGACGGGTATACTTCCAAGATTCAACGCGTGTTGTTGGAAATGGAACTCGAACACCTCCTTGATCAATTATCCCATTCCAAACTGAGGTAGGAGTGAGCGCATCAATCCAAGCAGGTATATTTACTTTCGCTGCTGCTTCCATCACGCGTCTATGGTTTCTTTGATCCAATCATAACCCTTCTCTTCCAATTCCAAAGCCAATTCTTTTGTTCCCGATTTCACAATTTTTCCCTTGTACAATACATGCACAAAATCAGGAACAATATGATCCAGCAAGCGCTGGTAATGCGTAATAACAACAAATGATCTCTTGCCGTCTCTCATTGCATTCACGCCCTGAGAAACAATGCGCAATGCGTCAATATCAAGCCCGCTATCGGTTTCATCTAATATGCATAAACTTGGATCAAGCATAGCCATTTGAAATATTTCATTTCGCTTTTTTTCACCTCCGCTAAACCCTTCGTTCACCGCTCGATTGGCGAGCTGACCATCTAACTCTACAAGCGCAGATTTCTCCTTAACCAATTGAAGAAATTCCTTGGCTGTCAAGGCTTCTAAACCTCTATGCTTTCTGACCTCTCCAACAGCTGCTTTTAAAAAGTTCATGTTACTTACTCCTGGAATTTCAACCGGATATTGAAACGCTAAGAAAAGTCCCTCACGAGCCCGCTCTTCAGCAGCCATTTCCAACAAATCATTTCCTTGGAAAGTTACCTTTCCTCCGGTGATTTCATAGTCTTCTCTTCCCGCTAGAACAGAGGCCAGCGTACTCTTACCAGAGCCGTTGGGACCCATAATAGCATGAACTTCTCCGGGTTTTACTTCTAAGTTCAAACCTTTTAAAATTTCTTTTTCCTCTATTCGAGCCTGTAAATTTTCAATCTTCAACATAAGCATATTATTTAACCAACACTTCCTTCCAATGATATTGCTAAAAGCTTTTGCGCCTCAACTGCAAACTCCATTGGCAGCTTGTTCAATACCTCTTTGGCATAACCGTTCACAATCATTCCAACCGCCTGTTCTTCATCAAGACCTCGCTGCAAACAATAGAAAATTTGGTCTTCCCCAATTTTTGAAGTGGTTGCTTCGTGTTCAACTTTTGCTGAACTGTTGTTTGTTTCGATATATGGAAAAGTGTGGGCGCCACACTGATCCGTCATAAGCAAAGAGTCACACTGCGAAAAGTTTCTCGCGTTCATAGCATGCTTTCCAATGTGAACCAATCCTCGATAAGAATTCTGGCTTTGACCAGCTGAAATTCCTTTCGATATGATGGTACTTTTTGTGTTTCTTCCCAAGTGAACCATTTTGGTTCCAGTATCAGCCTGCTGAAAATTATTGGTCACAGCAACAGAATAAAATTCACCAATGCTGTAATCACCCTTTAAAATACAACTTGGATACTTCCACGTAACGGCGCTTCCAGTTTCTACTTGAGTCCACGAAATTTTGGAATGGCTTCCTTCACAAATTCCACGTTTTGTAACGAAATTGAATACACCTCCTTTACCATCTTTATCACCGGGATACCAGTTTTGAACCGTGCTGTATTTAATTTCTGAATCTTTATGCGCAATCAATTCCACTACAGCAGCGTGCAGTTGATTTTCATCGCGCTGTGGTGCTGTACACCCCTCTAAGTAACTCACATAGCTCCCTTCGTCTGCAATGAGCAGCGTCCGTTCAAATTGCCCGGTGCCTGCTTCGTTTATTCTGAAATATGTACTGAGCTCCATGGGACATTTCACTCCCTTCGGTATATAGCAAAATGAACCATCTGTGAAGACCGCAGAATTCAAGGCTGCATAGTAATTATCTGTTCTTGGAACTACAGAACCCAAATATTTTTTCACTAATTCACTGTGATCCTTGATGGCATCACTCATACTGCAAAAAATAATTCCTAATTCTCCCAACTTCTCTTTGAATGACGTTGCAACAGAAACAGAATCCATGACAAAATCAACAGCCACACCACTTAACCTTTTTTGCTCTTCAATCGAGATTCCCAATTTCTCCATGGTCTTGCGCAACTCTGGATCAATTTCGTCTAAACTGTTCAATTGTTTTTTTTGCTTCGGTGCAGCGTAGAAAGAAATTTTTTGCAAATCTGGCTTTTCATATTGCACATGCGCCCACTCTGGCTCATTCATTTTTTGAAATATGGCAAACGCCTCCAAGCGCCACTGCAACAACCATTCAGGTTCATTTTTTTTGTTGGAAATGAGACGAATAATGTCTTCATTCAAACCCGCAGGAGCTTTATCAGATTCAATGTTGGTTACAAAACCAAACTCATACTCTTTTGAAGTTACATTGTCTAATAGTTCATCGCCTTCGTACGCCATTTTTCTTTTGCTTAAATTGAAAAACTTTCACCACAACCACATGTTCTTGATGCATTCGGATTATTAAACACAAACCCTTTTCCGTTTAATCCGCCGGTATATTCCAATTCTGTTCCTACGAGATACAGAAAACTTTTTCTATCAACAACAACCTTTACACCGTTGTCTTCAAATACCTGATCACCCTCATTGATGGTGGTATCGAATTCCAATTTATACATGAGACCGCTGCATCCACCGCCATCCACGCCAACTCGCACAAACGCATCAGCTGCATGACCTTCCTCTAATATCAGTTTAGCTACCTGATCTTTCGCACTTTGAGATACTTTTATCATATTCGTTTCAGTAACAATTCAACTTTATTTTTTGTTCTATTTAGAAAAAATCTAAATAGGAGGCGAAAATACCACAAATGTGGTATTACAACAAAATATTAGTGCGTGATTATGCGCCGAAAAGTCAAATTAATTCTTGGGGCTGAAACCTTCTTTTTGAAAATAGCGTGTTGCCAAGAATTCTGAAAATTTTCCATGATCAGTAGGTCTCCATGATGCAACTCCACTCCAAACCTTTCTTTAGTTTGAATATGCCGAAATTCCATTTTGCGCGTAGCTCCAAATGAAACAGACGCAATTACTTCTTGGTCTATTTCTTTTTCATTATCAGCGTGCCACCCCATACTATCTGCTCCATCTCTATAATAATTACACAACACGGCATTACTGAGAAAACCAACTTGCTCAAATAATTTATCTCGTATTTCAATAAGTTCTTCTGCGAATTCGCGAGCAGGCCACGAAACCGATGAATACGTGTATTTGGGACCGAAATAGCATGTTAATCGAGGTTCTAAATATTCTTTTCCAAAAACGCGAATTGGATTTTGTTGCCAAGGCAAAGAATTGAAATCATCTATTTGATAACCTGCAAATGCTTGCGGAAAATACCATAAGATGGCATTATCCTTTTGATACAGTTTCGTCTTGTTTAATCTCATTTTCACCTGGAATTACATCTTCCTCTGGTGTTGGATTGGGCTTTTGGGGAGGAGGAAAAGCTTCAATTTGATCTAAAGGTACCTGCGCCTCCTTCCGAACATCATTTGCGGTTTTCAATATTTCATCTTGAACGTCTCTTGCTGCATTTCTGAATTGATATACAGCTTTTCCTAACGTCTGTGCAATGGAAGGAATGCCTTTAGCACCAAACAACAACAAGTAGATGAACAAAATCATCAATATTTCACCCATGCTCATGGCACAAAAATACAATAAAAAAAGCGCCGATGACTCGGCGCTTTCCATTATTATACAACTGTATTATTCAGCCTTCTTTCCAAACAAACGACGCATATCTACAACAATTGGAGTTGCAATGAATAAGGTAGAATAAACCCCACTCAACACCCCAATAATCATAGCAAAACAGAATCCTTTAATATCATCTGACCCGAAAATAAACATCACCAATAGAGTTAAAAGTACCGTCATAGATGTATTGATTGAACGACCCATGGTGCTGTTCAAAGCATCATTAATTGTTCCTTTCAAGTCACCACCTTTGCGTTCGCGTAAATATTCACGAATACGGTCAAAGATGACCACGGTATCGTTAATCGAATATCCGATTACAGTCAAAATTGCACCAATGAAGTTCTGATTCACCTCTAATGTAAATGGCACTAAACCATTTAACAAAGTGAACGCACATATTACCACTAACGCATCGTGGAACAAGGCCACCACCGCTCCAATAGCAAAATCAAGTTTTCTGAATCGGAATACAATGTAGATACCAACAAGCAATAACGCAATGATTGCAGACCAGTATGCTTCGGTTCTAAAGTCATCACTCATGGAGGCATCCACTTTGTATGAAGAGGTCACCTCATGCTTTCCTACCGAATTTAAAACTTCATCAACTTTACCAGAAACCTTTTCATCAACGTTTTCTGAATTATCATTGATGAGATAGTTGGTTGTTAATTTGAATTCATTTCCAGTTCCCCCAATAGCTTGAACAGATGTAGCGGCTGAAGCACCATTTTCAACTAAGCCGTTGTTAAGGGCGCTTCTCACTTGCTCTGCATCTACACTTTGCTCGAACTTCACTTTCATGGAGGTTCCTCCGGCAAAGTCAACACCCATGTTGAAGCCACGTGTAGTCCAAGACCAAACACCAGCACCAATGATTAAAATTGAGATGAAATAGTAGATATAACGCTTAGAAACAAAATCATAATTGATTTTAGTGAACCAATCCTTGGTAATGTTGCTGTAGAATGTAATCTCTTTCTTGTTGTCCAAACGACGATACAAAATCAATCGAGAAATGATAATGGCCGTAAACAACGTAGTGAAAATACCAATGATTAATGTAGTTGCGAAACCTTTAATTGGACCTGTACCCACAACAAACAATACCAAACCGGTGATTAAGGTGGTTGCGTTACCATCCAAGATGGCGCTAATCGCCTTCAAGAAACCATCTTTCATTGCTGCAGACATTCCTTTACCGCGTCTTAACTCTTCTTTTACACGCTCGTAAATCAGTACGTTCGCATCAACTGCCATACCCATGGTTAATACAATACCCGCAATACCAGGTAATGTCAATGAGCCACCAATGGATACCAAAGCACCAATCAAAAAGAACAAGTTAGCTACCAACGCCACGTTTGCAGCCCAACCAGCCCAAGCATAGTAGAACATCATGTAAAGAAGAATCACAATAAATGCTGCTATGAAAGACCACAATCCAGCTTTAATGTTTTCATCACCTAAACTAGGACCAACTACCACCTTATCTACAATCTTCGCTGGTGCTGGAAGTGATCCCGCTTTCAATAGACCAGCTAAATCTTGCGCCTCGATCATTTGCTTATCTCTGTCTGCACCTGTTCCAAACGTAATAACCGAACGACCATTCGGAATTTCTTCGTTCACTGACGGTGCAGAATAAACCAAGCTATCCATAACAACGGCAATTGCTCTTCTATTATCTTGAGCATTTTGCTTTGTCATTTCTCTCCATTCAGCAGCGCCATCTAAATCCATTGACATCTCAACAACCACATCTCCAGTGGTTGGATCAAAATCAGGTCTTGCATCTTGAATGTTTTTTCCTGTAAGTCTTGGCTTCGCATTTTTGCTATTTGGATCCTCTGTTTTAATGGCGTACAATGCAGCCACTCCCTGCTCTGCCTTAGCCCCCCAAAGAAGTCTTAAGTCACCTGGAAGGATACTTTTTGCTTCTGATGAACGCAACATGGCATTGATTGCATCTTGATTGGAAACACTCGCCTGAGCAACCACTGCTGACAATTGAGTCGCATCCTTTGGGAATATTGGTTGCATTAATGCAAACAACGGGTTCTTCTTACGCTTCTCATCATCTGTCAGTTGATCATCTGGTTTCGCTGTTGGAGCAACCGCCGTTGAGTCTTTACTGGTTGTATCTGTCACTGCGTTGATACCCCAAAGCTCTGGTGCCATTTTCTTGCCTAATGCATCATTTAAATTCACCAAAGCCTGTGCTACCTCAGCATTGAAATACGTGTTCCAAAACTCAAGGTTTGCTGTTGATTTTAAATTTTTCGAAATACGTGCGTCATCCTTAATTCCAGGCAGTTCAACAACAATTCTGTTTGATAGTGCTTGTTTCTGAACGTTTGGCTGCGCAACACCAAATTGGTCAATACGCTTACGAATAATGTTTTCCGTGTTATCAATGGCGTCCGATGCCTCTTTGCGAAGGATGGCAAGAACTTCATCATCAGTCATTTCAAGCTTGAATTTATCAGGGCTTCCAATGCTGAAAATAGCAGATAATTTTTTACCGTTTGCCACTTTCTTCCACTCATCGCTGAACAACGTAATGTAGTCTTGTGTGCTGTTGCGCTGTGCCGCCTTCGCATTATCTATGGCCTGAACAAACTCAGGTGTGTTATCGAAATCACTCAATGAAACCAATAAGTCCGGTATACTTACTTCAAGTGTAATACTCATACCTCCACGTAAATCCAAACCAAGATTCAACTCTTTTTGCTTGATTTGACCGTAGGTGTAACCCATAAAAGCTACAGCCTCTGAGCTATCTTGTAACGCCTTGTTCAATCGAGCCTCAAAACGCGGATCGTCTTCGGGAATAGAATCACCAATCTGCTCTAACACAGCTTGTTTTACCGTTGCTTCATAATCTCGAACAATCCAACTGAACGAAAGCATGTAACCCACAGAAAGGGTTAATAAAAGGATAAATACCCAAAGAAGTGATCTATTTTGCATGTATACAGATTTTGGTCAAATACTATTTAAGGGTTGCAAATATAACCAAATCCACTTAAAAAGTGTTGATAAGTCACAAAAAAAGGGATGACACTAGGCATCCCTTTTCAAACTTTCTAAGAATTATTACATTAATCCTTCTGCTTTGGCTCTTTTCATTGCCTCTGACAAACCGATTTTATTAATTACTTTCATTCCCTTTGGAGTAACACGAAGTTCCACCCAACGGTTTTCTTCTGCTAACCAAAAGCGCTTATACTGAAGGTTTGGGAAGAACTTTCTGCGAGTTTTAATATTCGAGTGGGAAACGTGGTTTCCTGTAATCGTCTTCTTTCCTGTAATTTGACAAACACGTGCCATAACAATTGAGTTTTTGTGAATAAAGGGGTGCAAATATAGCACTTTTTTTAATAACTGCAAGTTTTTTAACGAGAAAGGTGCTTAAATGTCATCATTAAGGCATAAAGCGTGGCCATGTCTCGGTTCCGGTCTCTGTTTTTTCCCAAACTTAATTGCTGTGCAACCTCTCCCTTTTCGCTTGAAAGGGCAATAAATATAGTTCCTACACCGTGTTTTTCGTCTCCTCCGGTAGGACCAGCCCAACCAGTAGTGGCAAGTGCTAAATCGGTTCCAAACTTCTCCCTACAACCTTTAGCCATTGCCATTGCAGTTTCTTCACTTACAACTCCAAATTCTGATATTACGGCAGATGAAACATTCAGTTCCTTTTCTTTAACTTTATTTTGATAAGCTACTATACCCCCCTCAAAAACTTCACTAGAACCACTGACCTCAGTCAATTTCTGTGCTAATAACCCACCGGTGCAACTCTCGGCAGTTGAAATTGTTTTTTTTCGACTTTTTAATGCGTTAACCACAACCTCAACCAAACTCACATTTCCTTCGCCATAAATATATTCGCCAATTAATGACTTCAAATTAACTACAGCTTCATCAACTATTTGTTGTGCCTCTTCGCTGTAGCAAGATAATCTTAATTTCACTGAACCCGGGGAAGGCAAATACGCAAGTTCAACACCTTGATTGCGAATTTCATCTTCCCAATCTCGAATGGTTTCAGCTAAAAAACTTTCTCCAACACCTTGTGTTAATATGGTTCTATGCACTATTGTGGGAAGTTCAAATCTTTGCTTTATTTCACCAAACACATACGTTTCCATTAAAAATTTCATCTCATACGGAACGCCAGGTAGCGATACACAAATTCCACCATTGGCCATTTGAAAAAGCATGCCGTTGGCTGTCCCTACTAAATTTTCCAACACGAGACAGGAAGCTGGAACCATCGCCTGCTGCTTATTTGTTTCTAAAAAAGGCAATTTACGTTGATCAAAAAATGCCTTTACTCGATTCAACGAAGCTTCATGAAGTACCAACTCAGTCCTAAAGTATTTACACAATGTATGTTTCGTTATATCGTCTTTCGTTGGACCTAACCCCCCTGTTATGATAACAATCTCTGATCTTTCTTGAGCCGTCTGAAGGGCGTCCAATATGGCCTTTTCCTTATCTGAAATACAAGAAGCGTGTGATACCCTAACTCCAATTTTAGCTAATTCGGAACCCAGCCAAGCCGCATTTGTGTTTATTGTCTGCCCTATTAAAAGTTCGTCTCCAATGGTAATTATTTCCGCTTTCATTTTGAATTTTATTATTAAACCTTTTTTCTGTAAATTGGTTCGCTTAATCTTAACTATATATGAAACAAATCTACACCATCATCTCAGGCGTGCTCCTCACGTCTTCTGTAATGGCCCAAGGCCTCTCGTTTGATCTTCATTCGAATCAGAGAGTGGCCGCCAAGCTAAATCCTTTCACAGGAAAAATTGTTGGTTCGTCCAATGTTAGTGCCGTGAAGGCACCTTACTTGCCTTCTGAGGCTAAAATGCTTACTCAAGTTGAAGAGTATGTTGGAACTTCAATCTATGATTTGCAAACCAACAACAGTATTCAAAATAGAATTATTGCTGACGATGCTGGCGTAGCCGCATGCTTCACCTTCAGTGCTACCAACTCCAATGATACATATCCTGACAGGGGTACAGGTTACAATTACAGACAAGCCGGTGTTTGGCAAGACGATATTACACAACGCATTGAAAGCATGAGAACCGGTTGGTCATCTTTGATGCACTTGGGTAATGGAGGAGAGGTTGTTATGAACCACTCGGGAACCGGCGGAATTAAAGTTTGGTCGAGAGCAGCGATTGGATCAGGAAATTGGACAATGTCTGCCGTTCCTAACGCTTCTGGTTTCGCTATGTTTTGGCCAAGAGCAGTTGCAGGCGGTGCTGATGGAAATTCAATCCATATGATTTGCTTAGCAGATCCTAATGCAGGGGCATACACCAATGGAATGACAGGGCCAATTCTTTATAACCGTTCAACAGATGGCGGAATAACTTGGGATCTATCTGAAATTCTATTACCGAATGAAGACACCTCTATTGTGAGCGGGTTTTCTGCCGATACATATGCCATTCACGCAAGAGGAAATCGCATCGCCATTGCATCATTCGGGGATTTACAAGATTCTTACGTTTGGATTTCAGATGACAATGGAACAACTTGGACTCAACGCATAATTTGGGATTTCCCAATTGACAATTATGAAATTGATTTAGGAACCGATATTGAATTAGATGGTATTCAAGATACAATCTTATCTTCAGACGGTGCTGGTGCCGTGTACATCGATGCCACGGGTACCATTCACGCTGCTTTTGGAACCATGTTCTACACAGACGATTTGGGGGTAATTGATTCTTCATACAGCTACTTTCCACTTGCAGGAAGTATCGCATACTGGAATGAAAACATGCTTGATCCTGCAGCTGAAGTTTTGGAAATTGGAACCTCAATTGACATAGACCCGGCAATTCCAGCGGGAATTACAGAAGTGGGTCAATATGGAAATAGTGGAACCGCCTCACACCCGCAGTTGGCTGAGGCTGCCGACGGAACTATCTTCTGTTCATTTCAAGCCGTGAATGAAGCCTATTACAATGGCGCAGAATACTTAAGGCATATCTACGCGGTAAAATCTGACGATGGTGGTGCAACTTGGACCGCTCCCTCTGACATTACCCCAGATATTGCAGAAGATGGATATGAATATGTTTATGCCTCCATGGCCCCTGATGCATACGGAGATAAAATACACTTGATTGTTCAACGCGATTTCGAACCAGGTATTCACGTACAACCAGAAGATGCTGCAGATCCGGTGACTGATAATGATCAAATTTATGTTTGTGTTTCGCTTGACCTCGTGAACGTTGAAGAGTCTGAACTAGAAAATGACCTTTCAATATTCCCGAATCCTACAACTGAAAATGTTCAAATCAACTTGCCACAAGAAGCTACAGGAAACCTAAATATTTACAATGTTTATGGCCAACTTGTTCAAACCATGTTCATCAGCAACATGAACAAATTCTCTTGTAATGTTTCAAACCTAGCTAGTGGTCTATACCAAGTTTCTTTCGTTACGGATAAAGCAGTGTGGAGTTCACAGCTGATTAAAAAATAAAAAGATTATCAAAATAAAAAGGGGGCTGGCGCCCCCTTTTTCATTCTATAATTTTCCGAGCAATGCCTCTTTCAGAGATGAGTCTGCAGGTTTGTTACCTAGCCAAATTGAAAATAGCGCTTTCTTAAACTCCAAGCCAGGCACATTTCCAAGCCATTGACCATTTTTTACTGCGAGGGTGCCACTGCCTGGAACATATTCCAAACGAATAACATCACCTATTTTAAACTCATCTTTGAATGCACCCATAAATTGCTTTCTTTCAGCGTCTGTAGCTTTTCCATGACTTGCGTTTTGAAACCCTTCGTTTACAGTTTCTGTGAAAATCTGCCTCGTTACGCGATCTGAAATGATATGTATTTCCATGCACATTGGGGCATCATCTCCTATAATTTTGTTGGCATCTACGCTTGGTCGAGGCAAATACAGAGCAGCAGCATACAGATCAATAGTGTATTTCTCTCTCAAACCACAACCGTTAAACACCAAATTATGCGACTGCATATACGTTTTAGGGGTGAAAGTAACTCCGCCCGCTGTGCGCTGTGAGAAAGCTAATCCGCTTAAAACAATGCACGTCATTAATACAATAATTTTTTTCATGTTCTTTTCAGTTTGTGACTAAATTAGTGGACAAGTTTCAAAACATCAAATATGAAAAGTTTCTTCACCGTATTCTGTTGCTTATCTATTCTTACACTCGCCTCATGTGGAGGGTGGACAGATGAGAGAAAAAAAACCATCACCGACAAGTGCGATGCAGAATTATATGATTGCAATTGTTTTCTTCAAAAAACAATGGAAACTTTTCCGGAACCAGATCAATACAACTCTACACTTGAAAACGAGGCTGCCAATCAACAAAAAGTTGATGCTTATTGGAAAAGTCTTGAAGGGTGTATGAAGTGATTAATCTCGCTTAATCAATAGGTCACTTTCTATTGGGCGTTGATCACTTTTCAAATCTAAAATATAGTAATAGGTTCCGTCTGAAAGGCCAACTCCGCTCCAAGTATTCGAATATCCGTGAGATTCATAAATCAAACCTCCCCATCTATTAAAAATCATCAAGTGATTCTCAGGGAAAAACTCAATAAAGTCAAACGTCAAGAAGTCATTTTTTCCATCTCCATTCGGAGTAATAATATTCATGGGCTGTATTGTTGCTGGCACAACCAGTAGCTCTTGACAGGTTTCAGAAGAACAATTATACTCTGTAGTAATTGTTTCGCACACCGTGTATGTGCCTGGTAAATCAAACACGTGCTCACAAACAAATCCAGACGACTGCTCACCGTCGCCGAAATTCCAATTCACTTCGGATATATTCGAACCAAATCCGATCGACCCATCTGTAAAAATTTCCAATTGACTTGCAACCACGGGGTTCTGTGACATAACGAAACTCGCTTGAGGAGTTGGCAACACTTGCACAACAAAAGAAGCCGTGTCGGAATAGCAGCCATTCAATTCTGCAAATGCATTATAAGAAACTCCAACGGGCACTGTATCTGAAACAAAGAATTGATCTGTAAAAGAACCGAACGAAACGTTTCCATTACCACCCCACGTGATTGTTGCGTTAGATAGACAAGAAGAAAGATTAATGTCATAAGACTCATTGTTACATACAACAAGGTTAAGTGGGTCAACTTGAATGTTCGGCGCTGGTTTTCTATTTAAGACTGCTGCCTGCATTCCCGAAATAATATTTCCACACGCGTCTACAACAGTGGGAGACGGTATTGAAAGAGTGGGAGACGTGTTACATAATTCTGGACAATTGGGAATTGTTAATTCAATTTGTTTAGCTGTATTACCCAAATCACAAGGTTCTGGATTTCCAACCACAACACTACCCTGCATCCATGGATGCGTTATGGTATAAGGCGGAACCCCATATCGCATTCTCACGGTGCCCGTTACGCTACAGTCATTTGTACACTTCACCGCTGTAGGCACTGTCCACTGTGAGCCATAAGATTCTATCGTGTGCCCTTCAACATAAGCAACAAAAGGCCATTGGGTAAACATGTCATAATATATATAATTTGTATTGCACCCGTCATTGACATACGACCGGCCCAAGTGCATACGCAAATAAAAACTTTGGTCTGAACAGGTCGGCGAATAGCAACACATGAGAGGGTTTCGCATATCATAGTTTTCTAAATATGCCGTGCCGGCCAAACTTGCGTTTGCTCCTGTGACTGTAAACTCTTCTGTTTGGCCACAACTTGTGCTGAAATACATTGATCCATCTGACATCCAAGCTGAAGTAAAAGGATCCGCATAATAACTTGCACCAACCAAGAGGCCAGTTACGGTTATACCTCCTGGTATAGTAACAAGCATACTGTCAACATTGTAGTTTGGCATATAACAAGAGGGCATGTATCCGTTTGACCAAAGAGACGTTGGGCCGGTAATCAAGGGGTCAACCTCAACCGGGAATGTTCTTTCTTCTTCAAATAACCAATCGCGCTGAACCACGGTTGTTACAGTCCAAACATTTTCATCTCTGCTTATGTGATATCCCGCAAGATTAAATTTATTCGCTGCGTCAATGCATATTGCTCCACCAATTGTACCTATACATTCACCATTTAAACCTGAAATGATTAAAGCGCCATACCACATCTCTCCCTCCAATTTTCCTCGCCCCGTTGCAAACTCAATTTTAGCCCCTTCCGGTAAAAGATATTGCTCCTTTAAAAAAACATCTTCACTAAGTTCCTCAGGCATTTCTGGAATAAAAAAAGAACTCTTCGCCGCATTTTCTTTAATTTGAATCTTTTGGCTTCCCCCGGCAGACTCGAGAATATACGTGGCTTCGGAGGTGTACTTTAATTCCGCGCTTTTGCTTAAAGCCGGTATGTATTGAAATGCGTTTTTTGAATCAACATCAAATGTTATTTTTCCTGATTCATCAATGAATATTGGATGTGCTTGATTGGAATAAAGATTCCCTTTTTCAAGTCTTGTAGCGTTCAAATTTATTTTTTCCCAATGACCGTTTTTTAAAAAGTGAATGGGATGTGAACTGTTTTTGATAACAACTTTGCCGTTTTGAAAATGTCTTGTTTCTGTTTTTTCAGTTCTTAGACTTGGAATTTCCTCCCCGTCATTGAATAAATTAGTCGACGAGGTGGCTAAATTAAAAGACTCATAGAATTGTCCCTGAGAATATGTGCAGCAAAAAAAGAAGATCGCTAAAAAAGGTGTAGTCTTATTCATAGGTTTAGTTGCTGAAAATTAGCAAATTAAAGTATAACCTACAAGTTTTTTTGTACATTGTGCTACCACAATATTATTCATGCGTCTTTGGTCTTTCATAATTGCAATTCTATGTCTCAACAACTGCCTCGCTCAGTCAGTTAGCGACTGCAATGGTGCCGTTCAACTCTGTGGTGATTTATACACAGAAACATTTGCCACCTCTTCTACGGGTCTTGTCTATGAGCCCACCGGAGCATGCAATAATGGGCTAGAAGTTAGCAGCTTATGGTATACATTCACAGTGGTTGAAACCGGCACCATGGGTTTTATTCTTTCTCCATCAAATTTCAACGATGATTACGACTGGGGTTTATTCAACATTACACAAAACGGGTGTTCAGGAATTTTAAATGGCACCTCGCCAGAAGTGAGTTGCAATTCTTACGGATTATTTACGAACTCTGGGCCCACAGGAATTTCCACAGCAAACGGTGGGAGCGGAAATTCCAACGGGCCTGGCGATTTAAACGGACCTGCATTTAATGGAGATCTAAATGTGATAGCAGGAGAAACATATGCTCTCGTAGTCATGAATTGGTCAAACAGCACAGGTGGATACACCGTTGATTTCTCAAACTCCTCAGCATCATTGTATGACAATATCGCTCCTACAGTGCTCAACGTATCTTCAGACTGCACGGAACCAGGTGTTGTTATTGAATTTTCAGAAAATTTAGTTACCAGCTCCATTCAAGCCGGAGATTTCATTTTAACAGGGCCAAATGGAAATGTAACCATCAGCAGCGTAAACACGGTGAATCCAAACTCACCAGGAAACTCTGTAATAACAATTATTCCCTCCATTGGCATACTTCCCGCGGGCTCATATACGCTTAACTTTCCAGATTTAGCAGGGTTTGTAAATGACCCTTGTGGAAATGCCGTTACGGGAACTTTTGATTTTATCATTTCTCCAACCTCAGTTTCAATCAACGCCGGACCCGATGTTGTAATATGCCCAGGTGAAACAACCGTTCTAGAGGCAACTGGCAGTTATACTACGTTGGTTTGGACAAATGGGCCAACAACAGCGCAATACGAAGTAGGAGCTGCAGGTAATTATCAAGTGACAGCAGAATTGAATGGGTGTTTTACAAGTGATGTTGTTTCTGTCAGTGTTCAGAGCCTACCTAATTGGTCATTGGGAAACGATACTACCGTCTGCAGTGTCCCTGACTATTCTGTTGTATCAAACGTTCCTGTTTTGTGGGAAAATGCATTCACGTCAACATCTTACCTTGTCCAATCGAGCGAAATGGTTCATGCTGTTTATACCTACTTGGGTTGCGATATTTTAGATAGTGTTTATATCAACGTCTCAATACAACCTACCATTAATTTAGGAAATGATACAATTCTTTGTCCAAATGAATCCCTTGTTATTTCAACTCCAATTCCATATAGTTGGAATGGCCTAACAACCTCAGACTCATATACTGTTACTCAACCTCAAGAGCTTATAGCAAGCTTTTCAGATGGCGTTTGCAATACAAGTGATACACTACTGATTGCCTATATTGAACCTTTAAACATTCCGATTCTAGACGAATACACCTATTGCTTCGGAGACACAATTACGCTTTCTGCGATATCAAATGGAGTGCAGAATATTGTTTGGTTTGATGGCTCTGATTCGCCCACACATGTTTTCTATGAAACTGGGGTTTATCAAGTTACAACCTCAAACTCATGTGAGACCATATCTAAATTTTGGAGTATGGAATTTGTCGATTGTGACAATTATGTTTTTGTTCCCAACAGCTTTACACCCAACGGAGATGGTATTAATGATTATTGGTTTCCATCTTTCAACAACGCTAGCAGCTTTGAAGTTGCTGTTTTTTCACGCTGGGGTGATCTTATTTTCGAGACCAAATCAGAAAAACCATGGGTCGGAAATACAAAAGACGGCGATTATTTCTGCCCCGATGGTATATATGCGTATTCTGTTAAGGTTAAATTTAACAACGGGTCTGCTCAAGAATTAAGCGGTCATATTGTTCTTCTTCGTTAACGAAGAAGAATCACCGCTCCAACAAATCTCTCAGCATTTGTCTCTGGTGTTAGTGTCACAACAACCTCATAGATGTATGCATCTGGCTCTGCCCAATGTTCTCCGTCATGCACATTTCCAATCCACACTTTTTTTGGATCGTTCGTTTCAAATATGACATCTCCCCAACGGTCAAATATTTTAAATGAATAAGGCGCTCCTTCCACATATTTGGTTATTGAGGGACCAAACACATCATTCACCCCATCATTGTCTGGTGTAAACGAATTTGGAATGTAAATAAACTCTTCCTGATCCAACGATACCGTATAACATTGCGCGTCCATGCATCCTCCAAGACCAACAACATCTAGACAAACTAAGAAGTTATCTTCAAAGTTTGAGGGCACGTTAAATATTAAATCTTCCGAATTATATGTAACACCATTAATGTCCCATGTATAGGTTACTCCACCTAATGAAAGATTTGAAAAGGTCACTATTCCTCCTGGAGCGGGTTCAACAGGTTCCCAGGTGAATGATGCATTTGGATTCGTGACCGTGCATACTGCATCTAAAGTTTGTGTGTAAGCAGAACAACCGTTTCCATCAGTAATTAATAAACCAATATCAAAACAAGAATTTCCATCAAATGTATAAGACAATGAATTTCCATTCCCAACTGGATTGCCATCTACAGACCAAACCGCTATTGAACCAAGTGGGTTTGATGTGTTTGTGAAAGAAGTTGTTACTGGTGCGCACCCGCCTGTTGAACCTACGGTAAAACTAGGAATGGGCAGTGGGTTTACTACAATAGTAATGTTGTCCGAAGAAAGACAGCCATTGTTATCAATGTTGTAATCAAATGAAAACGTTCCAGCACCAAGCACTGAAGGGTCAATAGTCCCATTTGCCGATATCGGCTCTGTGCCAGTCCAAACTCCATTTGGACTTGCTGCCTGAAGTGTATATGGTGGTTCATCAATACAGAATGGACCCGCATTGGAAATAGTAGCATCTAAGTTGGCAATAACAGTTATGTTCGTAGTAAATGTTTGAGTACACTGCCCTGCAGTTGCATAGTTTATTGTATAGTTCCCTGCTGCTGTATTTGTTGAACCGAATGTGCCATTGGCCGCGCTCGTTATTCCGGTACCAGACCAAATTCCTCCGGTTGTTGCAGCCGAAAGTGTTTGGGGTAAATCTGTTTGACAGAAAGGGCCTGCCGGGGTTATTGTTCCATCGGGCACATCTAAAACTTCAATATCTAATGTCGCCGAAGCGGGACAAGGGCCTGAAATATCGTAATTCACAGTATAAGGTCCAGGAACCAAACCGCTGGGGTCGAAGGTACCAGTTGTCGCATTTGTAATTCCATTTCCAGACCACGTACCACCTACATCTGCCGCTGTTAGATTAAATGGTGCCGCATTATTACACACAGGATTAACGGCGGTAATTGTTGCATCAAAGTTTTCATTCACTACAACATCTGCTGTAAAGTCTCTCGGACAAAGACCGGGTGTTGTATACGTAATAGTATAGGTACTACCAGCTAGGGAAGGCGACCCAAAACTACCTGTTGATGCATTCACAACACCTGTCCCAGACCAAGTTCCGCCTGGAGTTGCAGCTGTAAGTATTTGAGGCAAATCAACTTGACAAAATGGCCCGGCTGGAGTAATTGTTCCATCGAAGACTTCGTTCACTGTAATATCTGTATCATCTTGACTTGGACAAAACCCACCTATGCTGTATGTGACATTGTATGTGTTAGGAGCGAGGCCTGTTGGATCAAATGTTCCAAGAATTGGATCTACAATTCCGGTACCTGCCCATGTTCCGCCCGAATTCGCTGCTGTCAGATTCAATGCTGCATCATCTTGACACAAAGCGGCAATGTCTGTTATGGTTGCATTGGATTGTGGAATTACAGTAACCGTAACATCATCAGTGGAAGAACAAGCACCAGAAACAACGGTTAATGTGTAGGTCTGGCTTGAATTTGCAGTATACGTTGGGGTAAGTGTTAAACTTCCATTTAAATTGGTAGAAGGTGTCCAAAAGAACGTCTCGCTGCCTGTATTTGAGTTTGTAAATGACCCTGTCATCAGTGTATCAAGCCCTTCGCAAATATCAAAATCAAGACCTGCATTTACAATTGGTACGTTCACAACCAAGATTTGTGTCCCATCTGCACTTCCGCATTGACCAGGAATACTGTAGTTTATGGTATGAGGACCTGCTCCAGCAATCAGAGGATCAAATAAGCCGTTTACCGGATCTACAATCCCAGGACCACTCCATGTACCGGTAGAATCAACGGCCACCAATGTTTGAATTCCTGCGTCAGAGCACAGCGGCCCAATGTCAGTAATGGTTGCATCACCCACTCCTGCAACAGTAATGGTGTATGAAATGGGGGTTCCAGAGCATGTTCCCAAAGTAGGAGTCGCGGTAACTGTAGATACAATCTGACTCAGTTCCGAATTTGTTGCAACGAAGGTTGGAATGTTGGCCGTTCCCGATGCAGCAAGGCCTGTATTGGTGTTGTCATTACTCCAAGCAACCGTTGCATTCGCAGGGTTCACGGTCCACACCATTGCGGGAACGCTTGCTCCATCGCAATAAATATTTGACGCCGGTGTTGACATTCCTGGAGTTGGGTTTACAATAACATTGATGTACCCTGTTGTTCCTGAACAATTGTTTAGCACGGGGGTAACACCAATTACACCGATCAGCATGGCATTGGTGTTGTTCGTTGCATTAAATGCTGGTATGTTTCCTGATCCCGATGCCGGTAGTCCAATCCCAGGCGCGGTGTTGGTCCAATTGAAGGTGGCCCCGGCTGGTGTTGATGTGAAATTTTGAGCGGGAACTTGTTGCCCGGCACACAGCGTGTAGAAACCACTAACATTAGCCGACGGTGGAGTAACCACAGTTACAGGTAAAGTGGCACTCGCAGAACAACCATTTTGCAAAACGGTTACTGTAAAATTCCCGTTATGAAGTGCGGTGGCAGAAGCAATTGTAGGTGTTGCTCCAAGAGCAGCATAATTAGAACCGGGCGGACCTTGCCATGCAACAATTCCACCTGTAGTTCCCGAATTCAAAGTGAGTGGCGAGCCCAAACAAACTGGACTATTCGATGTAGGATTAATAATCGGAGACTGATTAACTACCACGTTCGTGGTGCCGGTGCAAGTTGCTGCTCCTGTTGCTGTAACTGTATACAAACCAGCATTGGCAGTGGTTGAGCTCGGAATAGTTACAGACTGACCCGTTGCAGAAAACCCGTTCGGACCCGTCCATGTATACGTGTAGTTAGCACCTGCGTTTGATGCGTTCAATGTAATTGTAGCCCCAGAACAATAAGGCCCGGTGTTAGACGCTGTTACATTACAAAACGGAGCGCAACTCAAACTACCTCCACCGGCAGCTTCAGAAATGGAAACACTTCCAGTACACCCCCCCCAATTTGTTACCAATAAAATGTAAAACTGCCCCGCAGTTCCATTAATTGTAAATGAATTGTTAGCGGCTGTTGTAAAACTACATTGAATAGGAGCTCCTAGATTGCCACAACCAGCAGCTACTGAGGTAAACGGACCCCATAATGCGAAATCCTGATCGCAGGGGCCGGTCTGATTGATAGAAATAGCGCCCGCAGTTCCCACCTGTAAAACAAACCAAGACGGATTGGGCTGCCCCCCCAAGCAACCATAGTTGTTCCCAGGTGCGGCGCTTCCGATACCAGTCGGAGCATTATACGTAAAGGTTGTTCCAGAACAAATGGGCACGGCGCCAAGACAGTTTGATGATAATTGAGCTTGCGCCTGAGAAAACACAAGCATGCTCATCAAAATCACAATGCATATTATTACGGGCTGGTGAAGGTTCTTTTTCATAAATACGACAACAAGACGGAAGACATTCGAGGTAAGTTGCTTTTCACAACCAAATTTAAGGAAGAAGATCCTCTGAATGCATGACTTGCCCATTCTCATTGTAAACAATAATATGTGCAAGATTTTCAGAGACTTCAATGACCATGAACCCTAATTCAGAGCGCGCAAAGCTCGTAAAATCAAAAGGTGCTTGTATTGGTCTCGCTTGCGCACCTGCACCTGATACAATACAACAAACCCCAGAGGGAGGATGATGAATTTGTAAATCATGTTCGTGCCCACACAAATAAGCTTGAACACCAAGTGTATCAAATGCTGTTTCAAAAGCCCGCATATACTGCGGCAATTGCTTTCGCATACCACAGGTGTACATGGGATGATGGCCAATAACGAATTTCCATTTTGCAACGCTTTGTGCTAATGCCCCTAAGACCCACTGTTTTTGCTCTAAAGTATCCTGTGCCAATAGCATGGGGTGCGCTGTGGTTCCAACAATATCTTCCTGGAACGGATTTGAATCCATAAAGAGCAGTTCAACAGAAAAACCATCTCTCGTCTCTACATGGTTAAAATGTTTCGATGGCATTTTCCATCTTGAAGAAACTGTCGTGTAGTCTAACTCTGCAATTGGATTCCCCCTATAGTCATGATTGCCTAGAACCACATACCACGGGCACTGTAAAGACGGTTGATTATATACAGATTCAAAACATGATTCCCACAGCGGGTCATTGATGCTCGTAACTCCGTTGGAATAAATGTTGTCACCAGTGCTTATAATAAAATCATATGGACAAGCATTACCAATTTCTGCCATGGCCGCGGCAACTTTACGCTGATCTTCAGAACCCCACATTCCCCAATCGCCAATTACCGCAAAACGAACAATAGAGTCATTGCAAGGAAACCTAGAATTTGAGCAATGCTCAAATTCTGTTCTACACGAAATAAGGGTCGGCCCAAACAAAATTATCGAAAGCCACAAACGTAGCAAGGTAGATTCGATCATCTTAATTTTTAATTTATTTCAAAAATAGAACAGGTTAAGAGTATTTTTGGCGAAGTATGCTAAAGCAGTCACTTCAATTAAAACTACAACAAAGATTATCTCCGCAGCAAATTCAACTTATGAAAATGCTTCAAATTCCAACTATGGAGTTGGAACAACGCATTAAAGATGAAATGGAGGTTAATCCGGCATTGGAGGAGGGTGGAGAATCAAAAGAAGAAGAAGAAAACTCTGAGGAAAATGATTATGACGATGAGGGTAATACAGAAGGTGAGGATTTCGATTTAACCGACTACTTCAGTGATGACGAGGTTCCTGACTACAAGCTTCATGTCAACAATGCTTCCCCTGATCAAGAAGACAGAGACATTCCAATTGGATCCGGAAAATCTTTCCACGAACAATTGTACTCTCAAATCCAGCTCAGAGAATTGGATGAACATGAACAGTTTTTAGCTGAATATCTCATTGGTAATCTCGATGACAATGGCTATCTCAGAAGAGAGCTTCAAGCCGTTGTGAATGATCTTGCGTTCTCATTGAATGTTCAGTCGTCTGTTCAAGAATTAGAAAACATTCTTCAAGAAATTCAGGAGCTAGACCCTGCCGGAGTAGGTGCCCGCGATCTGCGCGAATGCCTCATCATTCAAATTAAACGAATAGAAAACAAAGGCGCACACACGGCTCTTGCCCATGAAATTATCGAAAAGCATTTCGACGAGTTCACCAAAAAACACTATGAAAAAATTGCAAAAAAAATTGCAATTTCAGATCAAGAGTTGAAGCCAGCCATTGATTTAATTCTACATCTCAATCCAAAACCGGGAGATAGTATGCAGGATTCATCAAGAACAATCCAGCACATTATTCCAGACTTCATGCTATTCGTTGAAAACGATGAATTCAAACTTCAATTGAATGGAAGAAACGCCCCAGAATTAAGAATCAGCAAAGAATACAAGGGAATGCTTGAGCATTATTCAAAACTCAAGTCAAAGGATCAAAAATCGAAAGAAGCTGTTCAGTTTGTAAAACAAAAAATTGACAGTGCTAAATGGTTCATTGATGCCATACAACAGCGAAATAACACGCTTATGACCTGTATGGAAACCATTGTAAACTTTCAAAAAGAATTCTTTTTATCTGGTGATGAAACCAAGCTTAAACCCATGATTCTGAAGGATATTGCAGACCTTCTGAATATGGATATATCAACCATAAGTCGTGTTGCAAATAGCAAATACATTCAGACGCCCTATGGAACCTATTTGTTAAAGTACTTTTTCGCAGAAAGTCTGTCAACAGATGAGGGGGAAGAGGTTAGTTCAAGAGAGGTGAAGCAGATTTTAAGAGATGCAATAGCTGCTGAAAACAAACGCAAACCACTAACCGACGAAAAATTAGGTAAGCTTTTGAACGAAAAAGGATACAACATCGCGCGCAGAACCGTAGCAAAATATAGAGAGCAACTCGGAATTCCAGTGGCAAGACTAAGAAAAGAGTTATGATGGAAAACAAAGCGGCCGTCATTTTTGCAAAAACACTTTCCCTCGTATTTCACCCGTTGGGAATGCCTCTAGTCATTTATCTACTTATTCGTTGGATTGATCCCTATTACATTGCTCCGGCACAAGCAGATTTTTTCGTTTTTCTTTTACTCATTACGAACATACTTGCCCCTGCAGCCAGCATCTTAATCATGATAAAGTTCGGAATGGCAAGCTCAATTGATTTAAAGGATAGAAAAGAAAGATTCGCACCATACCTACTGGTTATCTTTTATTACATCACTTCTTATTCTTTACTTCGGTATTATGGACCCATGCTTCCCATGGAGGTGTTTTCATTTTTCTTATCCGTGATTATTTCGCTAATACTATCTCTAATAATTAATTATTTCTGGAAAATTAGTGTGCACATGTTGGGACAAGGTGGCGTCTTTGGATCTTTGGTAAGCTTATCAATTCTGCACAGGGCCGACGTTACACTTTTTATCATTTTCACACTTATTATGGCTAGTTTAACTGCTTACTCAAGGTTAAAGTTAAACGCACACACACCCAATCAGGTTTATGCAGGTTTTTCATTGGGTTTTGTCTGCAATGTTGTGGTCTTAGGATTCAAGATTTTTCTTTGACACCCATTGCCAAGCGTGTTCTAAGGCTTGTTCAGCACCAAACAGACAGGTCCAATTCAAAAGAACTCTAGCCCTTTCTGAAACGGCCCATATAGCCGGAATATCACCTATGCGTCGCGGTCCGTATGTAATTGAAATGGTTCGGCCTATCACCTTTTGAAACGCGTCTAATATTTCCTTCACAGAAAATCCTCTACCAACACCGAGATTAAATATTTCTACAGCATTGGTCTGTTCAAATAGTAAAGATTGTACGTGTGCTCGTGCTAGATCACAAACGTGAATATAATCGCGTATACAAGTACCATCAGGAGTGTTATAGTCAGTTCCAAAAACATGAAATGTCTCGCGTTTTCCTAGAGCAACCTCACATAATATGGGAACTAAATTCGTTGGCGCAACTCTACTATCTTCTCCAAGAAAGCCTGTTGGATGGGCTCCAATTGGATTAAAATAACGGAGTATCACTAAATTCTTTATACCACTAGAGGCTAATAACAACCTCTCACAAGATTGTTTTGTTTCACCGTATACAGAAGCGGGGGGCTGTAAAGTACAGCTTTCATCAACCGGATTAACATCTGGAGTTCCATAAACAGTGCAAGAGCTAGAAAACACCAACTTCTCCACCGCAAATTCAACGCATAATTTTTGCAATACTTCTGTCGAAAACACATTATTCATTCTGTATTTTTCTGGATAAACCATTGATTCTTCAACAGACTTTAACGCTGCAAAATGAATTACACCAAAAAAATTATTTCTCTCAAAAACTGCACGTAGATGATTCTCATTCGCACAATCTAATTCATAAAAATCAACATCCTTACCTGTAATTCGCTTAATGCGGTCTAAAACAAGACTTGAAGAATTACTCAAATTGTCTACCGCAACTACTGCAAAGCCCGCTTGCACCAATTCAACAATTGTGTGCGAGCCAATGTAACCCAATCCACCGGTAACTAAAACTTGCTTCTGCATTCGTGCAAAGATAATCCATTCATCTTGAAACCATTTTCAATTCCTTGCGTACAGATTAACAAATTTCAAAGAAAATGAGACCAGCGGAAACCAGAAAAAATAAAGCGAAAAGCTACCTATTTCATCTTCTGAATGGCAATTCAATGTTATCACAAGAACTGCTTGAAAGCATTGTGAATCAAATTCCAATTTACCTTGTAAAAATGGAAACTAGTCTCTACAATAATAGACTTGATGAAGCGGCTGAATATGCGGCTAAAATAAAAAGTGCATTTGCACTTCTGCGTTCAAATCAATTGGTTACCGCTTATGAAAACGCATTGAACGAAAATGCTTTTCAACAACCCTTGGCAATGAAAAAGCAAATTGAAGATTTAAAAAAATTATCCTTTGACTTCCTGAAGGCCTTATCATGTGAGGCTTAACAATTATTTATTAATTTGCGATGTGAATAATCAATCGCACATCTCATATTTCAATGAATTATTTCAAATTCATGAAGACGTAACCCTAAGTAAACCCTGCGTTCTTCACAATGGAATAATTCAAATCAGCGAAACCTCTGAGCAGCTATACACTTCTTTTTTTAATAAAAAAATGAGTGAGTTGGTAATTGAAAAATTTGTTCCCGCCTCGGGCGCTGCCACCAGAATGTTTGCACCATTAACAAATATTCAAATTGAAAATATTGATCCGGAAGCTGAGCAGTTTCTTCTTCAAATAGAAAAAATGCCCTTTGCAGAACAGCTAGAATCTCATTTGAAAAAATCTGGGTTAAGCATCAAAGAATCAATCAAAGAAGGTAAGTGGTCCCTTTTGATTGACTCACTTTTGAGAGAAACGGGCCTAGCTTTTTTGAATAAAGCAAAGGGTCTTGTTCCATTTCATAAATACGAAGATGAGACAAGAACAGCATTTGAAGAGCACCTGTTTGACTTTTCAATTTTTGCTAAAAACGCAAAAAAAAACAAACTACATTTCACAATACAACATCAATTTCAACATGAAATTGAAAAACAACTTCGTGATTTTTCAAAAAAACACGAGATTTCTTGTCCAGTAGAATTCAGTGTTCAAAACCCCGAAACAGACATTCCTGCCGTAGATGATTCGGGGCAATTTCATTATAATTCAGATGGAAGTGTTTTTCTTCGCCCCGCAGGACACGGTGCGCTTATTCAAAATCTTAGCTTGCTGAATGGAGATTGTGTATTCATTCAAAACATTGACAATATTCCAAATGAAGAATCACAACCCCGGTCTAGACAAAAAAGACAGGTTATGGGGGGAATGCTTTTTAATATTGTAGAAGAAAGAAACAGGTTGTTTGATGCCATCGAAAAATCAAATAATCCAGAAACGTTGAACGAGGCTCGCACTTTTCTAACCACTTGGTTTCAATGTCAAGAAATACTAGATGATAAAGCGAATATTCTTCAAGCATTAAACAAACCCATTCGTATCTGCGGTATGGTTAAAAACACTGGAGAGCCCGGCGGTGGACCATTTTGGGTAACATCAAATGGAATAAATTCCAAACAAATTATTGAATCGGCCCAAATAAATAAGAAAATAGGTGAGCAAAAATTCATTTTCGAACAGGCAACACATTTCAACCCTGTAGATTTAGTTTGCCATTTTAAAGATCCAAAAGGCTTAAAATACAACCTTGATAAATACACAAATAAGCAAGCCACTCTACTCAGTGAAAAATTAATCTTTGGCAAAAAATCAAAAATCATAGAGCTTCCTGGTCTTTGGAATGGAGGAATGTGGCACTGGAATTCGGTATTTATTGAACTGCCCGTTTCAAGTTTTTATCCGGTTAAAACAGTCAATGACCTCTTAAAACCTGGGCATCTTCTTACATCAAATTAAAATTCCACCTCTCTGTCATGTGTAACAACTCCGAATCGTTGTCATTTGAAGCCACTATAATTGTACGAGAAGCACTGCATTTTTCCAACATATTTGAATACCATTCCTCACTTTTTTTATCCAGATGAGAACAGGGTTCATCTAAAAATAAAGCATCCGTATTCGCATAAATGGCCAAACCTAGTTTAACCCGCTGTTTCATACCACTCGAAAAATGTTTGATTTTTTTATCCCTCTGATTTTCTAACTGCATCAACTCCATACACTCATCAATAGTGAAGGATAAGGGTTTTAGATCCGAATAAAATCGAACATGCTCCTTTAATGTAAAATCTTCATAAAGACCAAGAGCTGGTGAACAAAATGAAATGTGTTTATACAAAAGCTTTTCTTCAACCTGCCTATGAATCAACCCTTCTGATGCAATTTGAAGACCGGCTATAATTTGAAGCAGTGTTGATTTACCGGAACCATTCGAACCCACAATTCCAAGCCGAGAACCCGATTGAATTTGTTTATTTAAATGCCTAAAAACGAATCCTCTTCCAAATTTTTTTCCTATGTCCTCTAGTTCAATTTGCATTGAATCAAGCAGTTTGAGCACCTTTTACAATTCCCTTTTCAGATCGAGAAATAAAATCTAAGACCTGTTTTTTTTCTGATGTATCGGCCATTTTTTCAATTTCACTAACACCCTGTGCCTGATTCTTATTGTATACAAACAATATTCTGTAAATGTCTTCTAATCGCCTTACCTGATCATCAGTAAAACCGCGCCTTCTCAAACCTATGCTGTTTACACCAATATAACTTAGCGGCTCTCTAGCCACCTTAATAAAGGGAGGAACATTCTTTCTTACCAAAGATCCGCCCGCTATAAACGCATGATCACCAACTTCAATAAATTGCTGGATTGCAACAACTCCCTCAATAACCACCCAGTCTCCAATTGTAACGTGTCCTGCAATATTCGCTGAGTTCGCAATAACGCAATTATTACCTACAAAAGCGTCGTGCGCTAAGTGCACATAAGCCATTAAGAGGCAGTTGTTTCCAACCTTAGTTGTCATGCGGTCTTTTGTTCCTCTATTCAGCGTGCAGCATTCGCGAATGGTAGTATTATCACCCACCTCTACAGTGGTTTCTTCACCGTCAAATTTTAAGTCTTGTGGAATGGCGGAAATAACAGCTCCGGGAAATATTCTACACCCCTTCCCAATTCTTGCACCATCCATAATTGTTACATTCGGACCCACCCATGTACCATCGCCAATAACTACATTACCAGAAACGGTTGTAAACGGACCAATCTCTACGTTAACTCCTATTTGAGCTCTTGGGTCTACTTGTGCTAACGGACTTATCATGCCTGCGTAATTTCGTTATTTGCTACCACTTTATCTTTAACAACCTGTGCCAACATTGTTGCCTCCATAACCTCTTTTCCATTGACATAAGCTACACCTTTCATGTTAACCAATCCTCTTCGAATGGGCGACTCCAATTGAAGTCGAAAGACCAGCGTATCTCCAGGAAGTACTTTTTGCTTAAACTTAACTCCGTCTATTTTCATGAAATAGGTACTGTACAACTCCGGATCTTCAACCTTACTCAATGCGAAAATTCCACCCACTTGAGCCATCGCCTCTATTTGTAAAACACCTGGCATGACCGGATTATTTGGAAAATGGCCTTGGAAAAATTGCTCGTTCGTGGTTACGTTTTTCACTCCAACAATGGACTCTTCATCCATTGAAATAATGCGATCTACCAATAAAAATGGATATCGATGAGGCAACATGGCGGTGATGTCATTGATATCATAAACAGTTTGCGACAAATCAAATTTGCGAATAGAATTTCTCTCTTTATCCCATTTCTTTAGAACCTTCGCGAAAGCAACGTTTCCCGCATGACCCGGCCTTGCAGCTAATATATGTCCTCTTAAAAACTTACCCGTTAACGCTAAATCACCAACAATATCCAATAATTTGTGACGCGCAGGTTCGTTTTCAAACTTAAGTTTAATGGTATTCAGCACGCCTACGCCTTCAATCTTTACGTCCAAATTTTCTCTGCCAAGCGCACGCATGATATTCTTAATATGCTCTTCTGAGTAATCGCTGTCAACCATGACAATTGCGTTATCCAAACTTCCACCTTTAATTAAACCATTCTTCGCCAAGTATTCCAATTCTCTGAAAAAAACAAAGGTCCTGCATTGTGCTATCTCCTTTGTAAAATCACTTAATTGATACATAGAAGCGTGTTGTGTGCCCAAAACCGGAGAGTTATAGTCAACCATAACAGTTATTCTATATTCCTTTCCAGCAGTGGGTACAGCTAAAAACTCAACTCCTTTTTCAGCGTCTTCAAAGGTTATGTTTTCGTCCAGATCAATATATTTCCTATCTGCGCTTTGCTCCTGTCTTCCAACGCGTAAAATTTCCGCCACAAAAGGCCCCGAACTTCCGTCCATAATTGGCATTTCAGGACCTGTCAACTGAAGCAACGCATTATCCACTTTACAACCATATAATGCTGCTAAAACATGTTCTGTAGTATATACTTTCGCGCCATTCTGCTCCAATGTTGTTCCCCTTTGTGTACTCACCACGCGATCACAATCTGCATCAATAATGGGGTGCCCATCTAAATCTATTCTCTGAAACTTATAACCGTGATTATCTGGCGCTGGCAAAATGGTCAGTTCAACAGGTTCCCCAGTATGAAGTCCAACGCCTTTAAAAACTATTTTTTCCTTAAGTGTTTTCTGCTTCGTTCCCATCTTTTTACTTTTTAACTAGTGCAACGGCTTGATTGGCCAATTCCTTAATCTCATTCGAACTCATTTTTCTTTTTTGAACCACCTTCATTCGAACGGCAGATATTACGCTCGAAATCCACATTTCAAATAAAATGTTGACGTGAATTTTACTAAATTTTCCTTGTTTTTGTCCCTCTTTAACTATTTCCTTTACAGCTGTTAATGCCCCTTCAAATTCAGCATTATCCATACTAGGAGGTGTGTTTCTATATTGGATTAAAGCATGAAATCGCTGCGGCTCAGCGCTCAGATAACCATATAGCTCAATCCATATCAAACTCAATTTCGAAACTGGCTTCATTGCCTTGTTTGAATATATTTCATTGCAAATTTTTGCCATTTCCGTACATGTTTCTAAATGAACAGCATCAAAAAGCGCTTCCTTACTTGGAAAATGGTGATAAATCGTTCCAACCGCCACCTTAGACAAGTTAGCCACTTCAGACATTGGAGACGCATGGAAACCGCCGCCAGCAATTAATTTTAAAGTGGTATTTACCACCTTTTGCCTTCTACTTATTTGTTTTGCCATAACCGAATATTCGTTCGGTCAAAGATATTAAGTCAATTCTTGGTTAAAAAAGAAATTTATCACCACAAGCATATTGAAAACCTCTGACTCTGCTTAATTTCGAAAAAAAAAGTCATGAGCATTCAGGAACAAATCAATGAAGACATAAAATCGGCGATGAAAACGGGTCAAAAAGACAAGTTAATGGCCTTGAGAGATATTAAAAGCAAACTCTTATTGGAAATGACGAAAGAGGGGGGCGATAATGCTGTAGACGATACAAAGTCTATTCAAATCCTTACAAAACTATTCAAGCAAAGACAAGAGTCCATAGAAATCTACAAAACTCAAAATAGAGCAGATTTGCTTGAAGAGGAGCAAAAACAAGCCGACGTTATAGCCGCCTACCTTCCAAAACAATTAACAAAAGAAGAGATAGAAAAAGAGGTGCAATCTATCATTTCACAAGTGGGCGCATCTAGCCCAAGTGACTTAGGAAAAGTAATGGGAGTAGCGTCAAAGCACCTTGCAGGAAAAGCAGACGGTAAACTTGTATCTGAAATAGTAAAAGCGCTGCTGTCTGGAAACTAATGGAAATCATTGGTCGGAAAATTCATATTGATTTACCCGAGCTAAACGGCTTTAATATCCCTGCAAAAATTGATACCGGGGCTTTTCGTACAGCTGTGCATTGCGAAAAAATTGAACTCGTCAATGATGGAGTGCGGGAAGTACTGCGCGTAACTCTGAACTGGGGTGAACAAACTCTTTTGTATTCATTTGAAAAGTTCCAAAAAAGAACCATTAAAAACTCCTTCGGACAAACTGAAGAGCGTTTTTGCGTTCGCACATTAATCTCAATTAAAGGAAAAAATATTCGTTCAGAAATTTCATTTTCTATTCGGAAGGAAATGCGATACCCAATTCTCATTGGACGCAAAACCATTGGAAAAAAATTCCTTATTGACGTTTCGAAGGGATTCTAAATGAAAAGGGGCCGCCTCTCCCGAGCGACCCCCTCTCTACCCTAACATTTTACACTACGTTAGTAGATAAATTTGGTTCCTACAATTTCATTCTTGTTATTAACAATTTGCACGAAATAAACTCCTTTCGCAACCGCGGTAGTAGTGCTCAATTTATTCATACTTGCCACACGTGTTATAGATTCAACCAATTGACCTGATGCGTTATAAATGGATACATGATATTTTTCTTCATCATGAAAATTTCCAAAAACTGTCAGTGTTCCATCTTGATAATTTGCAACAACATTTTCTTCAATTTGTGCATTCAACACTTCGCTTCTTCGCAAAACAAAACGAGGTTCGTCATTCTTACTTAAAGTTAAATCTACATAGATAGGTTTCGTTCCTATAACCTGTGATCCTCCTGTAACTAGATCGAACATTTCCCAACCGGTTCCTAGACCTTCAAAATTCAAAGCATATGCACCCCCTTCGTGTGCAAAGGCAATCACATAAATTTCTTGATTCTCTTGGGTATTTATTCTATTAATAGCATATTCATTACCTTGAGCGTCAACTGTAGCTAAAACAGGAACGGTATTCAGTGGAGAGCGCATCTTTAGTGCATCGCGTTGACCATTAAAATCTGAATCATCTTGATCATCAAAAACAAGGATTGTTTCATCCTCAACCTGCCCATTAGTCAATTGAATACGGGCTACGTCAACACTGGATTTAAATGTGCCTTCCGTTGAGGTTTTTACTGACTCTGTAGCAATTAATTGAGGAGACGCCGCATTTGCAATGACATAAAATGCCTGACTACTTGGTATAATCGGGCTGCCACCATAAGTACTTACGCCATTAATGTAACTTGCGTATTGGCCCAAGGCGGCATTCCACACATACACAGCATTGTTCATGTTGGTCTTGGTCCAACCGGCAGCATCCCAATTAATAGCAGAAGGGTAAGGATTTGCAATCAAGTTTCTTCCATCGGCAGATGGGTTCGATGTGTTCGTATAGGAAACAGGAAGGGTTTGATTTCCTTTGAAAATGGCGCCATCTACATCAATATTATACGTTCCCGCTGACACGTAAACAAAATACCCCCGTCCGTCTACAATAGATTCATTTACACTGCCAACCCCAGCAAATCCGGCATTAATTCCACCCGCAACCCACTCTAAATAATATTGAACGCTATTAAACATAACTGCCGGATAGTCCGATCCTGAAAAACCAGTGGTTACCAAATCATCATTCCAATCATTGATGGTTTTATTTTGTGCTGGTGCACACAGGTTCAACCAACCGGTTGAGGCTGCAACGTGCCTTCTTTGAATAGTTACATTGCCCGTGATATCTCCTGTAGTTAAAGGGCCAATACTTCCCGTGCTTGTTGCATTGCTAATTAGAGTCAGCTTTCCATTTGTGCTTAATGTTCCACTATTTATCTGAACCACCTTGTGTGCATTAACACCTGGTGAATTAATGGATACTCCGTTAGAATTTGAAATTGTAAGTCCTTGAACTTGTATCTGCTGAGTTCCCCGCAACTGCTGAGCGTATTTGCCATTTAATGTTAAGTTCGCCGCTCCGCTTGTTGCCGTAAGCGTGCCATCTGCATTGACATCCCCAGTACTACTGAGTAAGAAATTTCCTTGAGCAAAAGAGGCTCCAGGACGAATGTCTAAGCCGTTACAATAAACATTATTATCAGCAACTACATTTACACCAGGATTAATAACTAAAGCAGCTTTGCCACAAGACAAAGAAATTGCACCACCAGTTCCATTCGGAGTAACAGACCATATGGCCGCAGAGGCCAAACCACTGGTTACTGCATAATATTTATGTGTTCCTTCAGCCAATGTGAAAAGTGCGCCATTCGTTAATCGAACACTGGAAAATTGAATACTATCATTACTTATTACCCCACTGATTGGTGCCTCGTCCGAAAAACCGTTTGCTTCAGGGTCAACCACGAGGCATATGTCATTGGCATTGTACGTTAGGCCGTTTAAAGCAAATTTCAAATCAACCGTTGACACACTGCCCGTTACTGTTGCCTTCCAACGTCTACCCAATAAATTTGTAATTCCACAGTTACCCGCTGCGCCCGCTGTTGAAAATGAAGTTGATCCATTGTTATTTCCAACCACTACATAAGTTCCGTTGGTAAGATTCGTACTCGACAACTCTATCATACCATCAGAATTAGCACTTCGAGATGAAATCTTAGATAATCCTTGACTCGTGCTCACCCCAATTCCAACAACATCATTATCGTAACCCGATCCACTGAAATACAAATGATCAGAATCTGCTAACGTATGACCGTATTTTATTGATAAATAAGTTAATACCTGTTGTCTTTCAATATTTGTTAGCACCCTGTTATAAACAATAACTTCTCCAATGTATCCTGAAAAACCAGTAGTAGTATACCCTCTACCAATTGTTCCTGTATTTGCAGAAATTGAAAAGTTTGTAGCCGCTGCATCAGTTGAAGAGCTTAATACGCCGTTTAGATATTCTGAAACAGTTCTGCCAGTAGTACTGCTTGATTCGGCAATGAGAACACGTGGGGTTTCACTACCAGAACTAAAAGCGTTTGAGGCCTTGTTTATAGTGGAAGATCCCTGCCCAAAACGACAGGTATTATCATTCACCCAACCCAAATGCATACCAACCGGAGAGGATTGCTGAACTCCACAGATATACTGGCTAGTCATGGCGTTGGTTCGTTGAACTACAGTAATAATTGTAAAATTAGAGTTGCTAATTCCAGAAAAATCTATATTGAAAAATCGGGTGCCTGACGTTGTCTCTATTGCCGAGTTACCATTCAAAATTCCCTTTCTAAAACGGGGTTGTGCAGGTCCCGAGCCCTGAGTTGCATGTTTGTTATTCCCGCTTTGATCTTGCCATGAACTTAAATAAGCCCCATCAATGGCTGAAGATGTTCCCGCGTCTGCCTTCAACCAAACTGCAAGACCGGAAGAAACGCCACCAGGAGATTGGGGTCTTGCTTGAATGGTGGAGAGTAATAAGCAAGATAAAAAGAAAATATATTTTACAAGTTTCATATAAATAGGGTATAATTGAAATACGATGTTTCTTTGCAAAGGTTTCACATTTCTGTTGATACAAAACCAAAAAATAATTGAGTTAGAAAAAAATAAATGTTAATTAATGATTTCGCAGTTTGTTTAGGTGTGAAACCGTTCAAAGATAATCTGAAGATTCTCAATGTTTTTTCAAAAGAAAATGGGAGGTTTTCGGTGTTGTTGAGAATAAACAAAAAACAACCAATTCCGGTACCCCTTTCAATACTCAAAATTGAGTGCTTAAAGAAAGAGTCTGGAATTGGAACTATACAAAAGTTAGAGAATGTTCAATCAAACAGCAGCGCCACTCTTTCACCCATAGGAGCAACAACATCGCTATTCATTTGCGAACTCATTTACAAGTGTGTGCCTGAATATTACATCAACAGTAATATTTACCAACTACTCCTTGAAGCAGTAAGCGAGTTGAAACTAAATCCCAACAACACACTGATTGCTCTCAAATCTACACTTATATTTTTGAGAGAGCTGGGTGTTTTAAATCAGGGGGAAGATCTTCATGAATACAAAAAGCTAAACGCAGAACTTCAAACATTCATATCGCATACATTGAATAACACCAATTTCAATCAAAAGCTCTCTGGATCTGAAAAAAAGACTATTATGGAGTGTTGCTTACAACACCTGCGTATACACTTTCAAACCAAACTCGAATTGAATTCACTGGAATACTTCCATATTGTTTTCCAGGTCTAGTAGCTTATCTTCGCTTGGCTATGATGTTTGCTGAAATTATAGGACAAGAAAGCGTTATTCAAAAACTGAGAAATGCAAAAAAAGACGGTCGCGTAGCGCACGCACAGTTATTTCTTGGCCCAGAAGGATCAGGAAACTTTGCCATAGCCTTGGCCTATGCTCAATTCTTAAATTGTCCTAACGCCACAGAACTCGACAGCTGCGGAACTTGTTCCACGTGCAAAAAAATCAGCAGCATTCAATATGCTGATTTACACTTTAGCTTTCCCTTTTACAATAAACCAGGGAAAACAGACACCTGCACAGATGATTTCGGTTCTGAGTTTCGAAATCTCATTCTGCGCTCTCCCTATTTTACCTACGATCAGTGGGTTGAAGAGTGTTCGAAAGATCATAAGGCGCTTTTGTTCAGTGTAAAAGAAGGCGCTAATATTCTTCACAAGCTCTCACTCACCTCATACGAAGGTCAATACAAAATCATTGTTATTTGGAAGCCGGAACTATTTAAGGCAGACATTGCTAACATGCTCCTGAAAATCGTAGAAGAGCCGCCAAAAAACACATTGTTTTTCTTCATTGCAAACAGCTCTGAGAACATTTTAAACACCATTCTTTCTCGGGTGCAAATTATTCAAGTTCCAAAATTAAAATCTTCAATCATTCAAGAGGAATTAACTCGCATTGGAGTAGATGCCGGAAAATCAGAAGCTATTGCGCATTACGCAGATGGCGATTGGTGCGCTGCTCAAAACTTAATTGAAAACGAAGACCCCAACGAATTCTTGGCGGTTCAATTTCAATCTTGGATGAGAAATTGTTATTCCAAAAAGATTTCTGCGCTATTCAGTTGGTCAGCAGAAATGGCTGATCAGTCGAGAGAAAGACAAAAACAATTTCTTCGTTATTGTTTGCATCAAATAAGACAAAACCTCATTCTCAATTATTCTAACGATTCATCTCTTGCACAACTAACAGAGCGAGAAAAGGTTTTTTCATCAAAATTTTCTCCATTCATTAATCATTTAAACGTAGAAGACTTAATGCTGGAACTCGAAAAGGCATACACCTGTGTGAATCAAAATGTGAATCCAAAAATTCTATTTATGGATTTATCAATAAAAATATTTCGCTTACTTCAAAGAAGACAATAAAAAAAGACCTCAATTTGAGGTCTTTTCTTTTGAGGTCCCGAGCGGATTCGAACCGCTGTACAAGCTTTTGCAGAGCTCTGCCTAGCCGCTCGGCCACAGGACCTTTGCGCTTGCAAATATAGTTGTTTTTTTTACCCGTATCGCCTGCGAACAGAAATAAAAGAAAAAAGCTATTTTTGTGACAAATAATTTCAACATGAACAAAACGCTTGGCATTTCAATCATTGCAGCTCTTGCCCTATCAACACTTGGTTTGGCCATATGGGTAAAATCAAGTAGAGACCGAATTGCAGAACTTGAAAAAGCCATAGGACCGTATCAAGTGCTTCAAATGGACCTCGGAAATGCTTCACCGGAAGATGTTGTAGAAGCCTTTAAAAGCATGGAAGACTCGCTTGTTCAAATGCAAATGATGTATGACACATTAAGCACAGACAATGCAGAAATGATGTCTCGCATTGAGGAACAAAAAGCTCAAATTTCAGCTTTGATTCAAAAAGCAAAGAACAGAGACTACGACATTAAAAAACTTGTTGCTGAAACGCAAACACTTCGTAATATCATGAAGGGTTACATTCATCAGATTGATTCTTTACAACAAGCGAATGATCGGCTATATGCGGAATCGCAAGATGCTAAACAAAAAGCATCAGACGCTGAAAACAGAAGCAGAGAACTTGAGTCTGACTTAAGTCAAACCAAAGAACAGGTTAAAACCGGCGCCGTTCTCTCTACAGGTGGTTTCGTCAATACCGGAATTAGAGAGCGTGTAAGCGGTGCTGAAACTACTACAGACCGCGCCTCAAAAGCCTCTATGATTAAATCCACTTTCACTTTACGTGAAAATAAATTAGCGAAACCAGGTAGAAAAACCATTTACATGAAAGTGGTTGATGCGAATGGTAAAATTGTTAGTGGAAAAGGAGGGGGAACTTTCACATCTTCAGCAGGAGCCGATACGTTCAGCGCTTCTCGTGAAATTGATTATCAGAATTCAGATACCGACATCAGTATCTACTTCACTCCTAACGGATCACTTTCAAAAGGCGTTTACAAAATTGAACTTTATGAGTCGGGGAACGTAATTGGACGATCAGAAATTTATTTGAAATAAACCATTAATAAGCTCTGCCCTGCTTGCCTTCCATATAATTGATGAAGGCCTTGTTTACTACCTTATTGCCGCCTGGTGTTGGATAGTTCCCAGAGAAGTACCAATCTCCCTGATTATTTGGACACGCATCATGCAATCCCGAGATTTTCTGAAAAATAACAGTAATCTTCGCTTTTGCTCCTTCAGGGGTGACCAACTCGGCAATTTTTGCAGAAATTTCTTCGTCTGTGAACGGCTTGTATACCTCTTGAACGTAATTCTTAACGGTTTCTTTCGGGGCGTTTTCTTGCTCTTTACACTTCAAATACACTTCATCTAACAAACCTGTTAAATTCCGCTCTTTTAACAGCGAAACACAAGCCTGAAATGCAATGAAGTCTCCCATTTTAGCCATATCAATTCCATAACAATCAGGATATCTGATTTGAGGAGCTGATGAGGCTATGATTATACGCTTGGGTCCTAATCTATCTAACATTTTAATGATAGATTTTTTCAATGTTGTACCCCGAACTATTGAATCATCAATAACTACCAAAGAATCTACTCCAGATTTGACCGTACCGTGTGTAACATCATATACGTGAGCCACCATCTCATCACGCGCAGAATCTTGAGTTATAAACGTACGCATTTTCACGTCTTTTATAGCAATCTTCTCAATCCGGGCGCGCTTGCGAATAATTGATTCAATCTCGTCTTTAGAATAAGTACCTGAGGTTAATTTTTCAATCTTTACGTCATTGAGATGATCTTCCAATGCTTTAATCATGCCGTAGAAAGCCGTTTCTGCAGTATTCGGAATGAATGAAAAAACAGTGTTGTCTAAATCATAATTCACTTCCTTCAATAATTGAGGAACTATATTTTGACCTAGCGCCTGCCGTTCAGCGTAAATATCTGCATCGTTTCCGCGAGAAAAATAAATACGCTCGAAAGAACAAGGCGCTGTGTGCAACGACTTTTTTATCTCCTTGATTGAGCTGGCACCGTCTTTCTTAATGATGTATGCGCATCCAGAAGGTATTTCTTTTATTTCACTTAATGGAACATTGAAAGCCGATTGTATTGGTGGGCGCTCACTGGCCACCACACAAACCTCTTCATCTTCGTAATAATAGGCCGGACGAATACCTTGAGGGTCTCTATATACAAAAGCATCACCGTGACCCAACATGCCGGCCATGGCGTACCCACCATCCCAATCCTTAGATGCACGTTGCAAAACCTTCTGTATATCAATATTCTTGGCAATCAAATCTGAAATTTGTTGGTTTGAATACCCTTGTGAGTGGTACATGTCAAACAACTTTTGATTTTCCTCGTCTATGAAGTGCCCAATTTTCTCCATGACAGTAACAGTGTCTGTTCTTTCCTTCGGATGCTGACCCAATTCAACCAACAACCCGAAAAGTTCGTCAACATTGGTTAAATTAAAATTCCCTGCTAACACCAAATTACGCGTCATCCAGTTGTTTTGTCGCAAGAACGGATGGCAATTTTCAATACTATTACCTCCGTAAGTTCCGTATCTTAAGTGACCTAAAAACACCTCTCCTGTAAACGCATAATTGCTCTTTAAAAACTCAGCGTCTTTCAATTTTTCTGGAGACGTTTTTCCCAATTCGTTGAAGCGATTCATGGCTTTGGCAAAAACCTCTCGAACCGGCTGTTGGTCGTTACTTCGAATTCTAGAAATATATTTTTTTCCTGGAAGCGGATTAAGCTTAATGTTTGCAAGTCCAGCACCATCCTGACCTCTATTGTGCTCTTTCTCCATCAACAAATACATTTTATTGAGGCCGTAAAAAGATGTTCCGTATTTATCGGTATAAAATTGAAGAGGCTTCTTCAATCGGAGTAGTGCAATTCCGCACTCGTGCTTGATGGCGTCACTCATGGAGTGAAAATAATTTTGCGCGAAGATACAACCTCTAAATGGTGATTGAAAGAAATACTTTTTAGAAAAGAAATCTTTCAATTTTATTGGGAAAAATCAATGGAAAATATTTTTCAAATTGCATGAAGTAAGTTACACTTTAAAATCAAAAAATTATGAAAACAGCAATTGTATTTTTCCTTGGTCTATTGGGTATATGCCAGGTTGAAGCTCAAGAAATCTTTGGTAAGATTTTAAATGAAGAGGGAACTCCGGTTTACAATGTTGCGGTTCGAGCAGAAAGAAACGGTGCTGTATACGGCGTTTTCACTGATGACAATGGAAACTATAGAATAGGGGGTCTAGAGCCAGGTAAATACAAGGTGTCATTTTCCTTAATTGGTTACAACCAAGTTGAACTTTCTCAAGTAGAGGTTACAGACAACCAAATTAAAAAGCTGAATGATTTACAACTCTCTATTTCCGTTGGCGATGCAGGCAAAACAATTGTGATTAATGGCGGATACATTGATGAGCTTATTGATCCAAACGGAGGAACGCAAATTGTTCTTCGTTCCAAAGATTTAAAAAACATGGCGTCTGCAAATGGTGGAAATCTGAAATCCATTGTTGCAAGTATGGACAGTGGAATTAAGTCAAGCGCTAGAGGTGATGAATTGTATTTTAGAGGAAGCAGATCAGGTAGTGTCGTTTATTTCATTGATGGTGTGAAAGTATATGGTCAAGGAACAAACGTTCCGTCTAGTGGAATAAGCAGTGTTATGGTCTATACTGGTGGTGTTCCCGCAAAATATGGCGACAGCACAGGTGGTTATGTAGTGGTTAACACGAAAAGCTACATTGAAGAGATGTATGAAAAGTAAACGGTATTCATTTACCGATTTCAATTACTTTTGACCTCTTGCATAATGAAGAGGTAAAATGATTTCCGAAACTCCTAAAATACTTCGTACCCGAAACGAACTTCATTTATGGCGAAACCAACAGCGTGGCTCTGTTGGTTTCGTTCCAACAATGGGGGCGTTACATGACGGTCACATTTCACTTATTCATGAAGCAAAAGCCAAATGTGACGTTGTACTTGCATCCATTTTTGTGAACCCCACACAATTCAACGATAAAAAAGATCTTGAAAAATATCCGCGAACAGAGGCACAAGACATTGCACTTCTTTCAAATTCAGCTTGTGATGCCATTTTTATTCCGAGTGTAGAGGAGATTTACCAAAATAACATTGCTTCTTTAGATTTCAATTTCGGCTCATTAACACAGCTTTGGGAGGGCAAATTCAGACCAGGGCATTTTAACGGAGTCATTACAGTGGTAAGCAAGCTTTTTGAACTTACACAACCCAAAGTTGCCTTCTTTGGTAAGAAAGATTATCAGCAGTTCTTGGTCATATCGCATTGGACAAAAATCAACCAATTACCCATTGAGATTGTTGGTTGTGAAACCATTCGAACCCATGAAGGACTTGCCATGAGCTCGCGAAATTCACGTTTGTCTGAGGTAGAGAAAACCGCTGCGCTCGCAATTTCGAAGTCGCTTTATTTCCTTCGTGAAAGAAAAGGGATTGAATCGCTTCAAGAAACTCTAGACTTTGTGAAAAACCAATTCATTGAGCCTGCTGGTGTTCAACTTGAATATCTCTGCTGCGCCCATAACCAAAGTTTAGAACCATATGAAGAATGGCCCACAGAAGCTTGTGTTTTACTAGTTGCTGGTTGGATTGGCGGGGTTCGGTTAATCGATGAACTCGAAGTGAACTAGTCAGTAAAATTCTTTTCTTCCCACTTATTCACCGCTACTGAAGCAACCGCATTTCCTACCACATTTGTTGCTGATCTTCCCATATCTAAAATATGGTCTACACCCAACAACAAGAGAAGACCCGCTTCGGGAATGTTAAAAGTGCTCAACGTTCCGGCTATAACAACCAATGAAGCTCTAGGCACACCAGCAACACCCTTACTTGTTATCATCAAGGTTAAAAGCATGGCCAATTGATCTCCCCAACTTAAATCTATTCCATAACTCTGCGCAATAAATAAACTCGCAAAGGTCATGTACATCATGCTTCCATCTAAATTAAAGCTATATCCTAGGGGCAAAACAAAACTGACAATTCTGTTTTTACAACCAAAACGCTCCAACTCTTCCAAAAGTTTTGGATAAGCGGACTCGCTCGAAGCTGTTGAAAATGCAAGTAAGAGCGGTGTTTTTATTCTTGAAACCAAGCCTTTTACTTTTTTTCCAATAATTAAAAATGCAATAAACAGGAGTAACAACCAAAGTAGCAAAAGCCCACTATAGAACTCACCAATGAATAGCGCGTAGGTGCTTAATACGCCAACACCCTTTTTTGCAATTACGGCTGTCATGGCTGCAAATACGGCAAAAGGCGCAACATACATGATCGCTGAAGTTATTTTCAACATCGCATGCCCAATGATATCCATGGCATGAATAACTGATTTTCCCTTTTCGCCCAGAGCAGCCAATGCCGTTCCGAAAAACAAGGCAAATACAACAATTTGAAGAATCTCATTCGACGCTAATGATTCAAAAAGACTACTTGGAAAAATGTGTGTTATGAATCCTTTTAGTGTAAGGGCCCCGTGGTCCACTCCAGCATCGAGGGCTTCGTTTGGAAGAGGTACATTCAATGATGAACCCGGTTGATATAAATTTACAAGTACTGCCCCTAGCAGCAATGAAACAAATGAAGCAGAAAAAAACCACAGCATGGTCTTCCCTCCTATTCTACCCACAGCTTTTAAATCTCCTAGCTTAGCAACACCTGCCACTAGGGTAGTAAGCACAAGTGGGGCTATTATCATCTTAATTAACCTCAAGAAAATATCTGTTAATATTGATAAATATTCCAGTATTTTTTTTAGGGTTTCGTTTTGTGGCTCCGGTGCTCTTAGCTCTTGCTTTATTTGATCTGTTAGCGTTGACTTATTTCCATATTTACCAATAGCCTGAAATAAATTGTCTAGTTTTTCCTGATCAGAACTATTGGGGTTTGAAATAATCAAGGAGACTTCAGACGCTAGGGAGTCTTGATTGTTACTCGCCCATTTCAACGTTGTCTGCTCTATTTTCTTGATGGTTTCAGACGGTGTTTGGGGTTGTGGTGACGGAAGTGAAATATTCAAGTACCAACCGAATAAAATACCAAATAAAAGCGCAATAAAAATCCACGTTGTTAGTCCAAATCTCATATATCAAATTTTCGGCAAGATATTACCAAAAAAACAATGCGTTTCTAAAGGTCTCTGATAAGTTGATTCATTACCCGCCTTTCTATCGATTTCGTGAATCCTGGAATACCAAAATTAAATCTATTCGTGCATTCTACAGTCACTTCCATTTGAGTGTCTTCTTCGAGAATTTTCAAAGTAAGTGTTTTGCCGAAAGAAGTTAGACTAAGCCCCTGCTCTGCGACAATAAGTCCTAACTTATCATTTATTTCAACAATATAAAACTTCCTTTCGTGGAGAACATCTGCTGCCGCATTGATAATCGCATGCTTTGAGCAGTAAAACTTGTTTTTTTCCAAAGCTATGATGTTAGGGTTAAGGTTTAGTAAATATATATGAACCCGCGCTCTAAGCTTTAATTTTCAATAAATTACAGACGCTTGTAATAATATTGTTTACAAACAACAGAAGCCACTATGATAAGTGTACAAAAGCGATATACCATAACTGTTTTCAAATAAATCCGGAATTTCATTTGAAATAGTTTGCATTATTCGAAGAATTTTTATAATATCTTTGCAAACTCTAATTAAGGAAACCTAAACAGTTTATGCAAAAAACGAAAGTTCTTTTTGTTAGTCAGGAAATTGTTCCGTTCACTCCGGAATCCACAATAGCCAATCAAGTAAGACAAATTCCGCAGGCCATTCATGAAAGAGGGAAGGAAACCCGAATTTTCATGCCTCGCTTTGGTAGAATCAATGAAAGAAGGCATCAACTTCATGAAGTTATTCGACTTTCAGGAATGAATTTGATTGTAGATGACACCGATCATCCTCTAATTATCAAAGTCGCTAGTATTCCACAAATACGTTTACAGGTATATTTTATCGATAACGAAGAGTTTTTTCACAGAAAAGCATACTTACATGATGAGTCAGAACGTTTGTTCTCCGACAATGACGAACGAATGATTTTTTTCTCAAAAGGAGTTTTAGAAACAGTAAAAAAATTGGGGTGGGCACCAGACGTTATTCATTGTCACGGCTGGTTTTCAGCTCTAATGCCTGTTTATGTGAAGCAGTTGTATAGTCAAGACCCCCATTTTGCAGATAGCAAAATTGTTGTTTCGTTATATAAAGATGATTTTCCAGGAAATTTAGACAAACGACTACATAAAAAAATTCAGTTCGATCAAATCAGCTCTGAACATCTTGGAGACCTAGCAACTCCTAATCATGCCAATCTTATGCGCATGGCGTTACAACACGCCGATGGTGTGGTTATTCATGAGGAAGGAGTAAATGCAAAGATTCTTGCTGATTTAGAAAAAATGAACGTTCCAATTCTGAAGGCATATGAATGTTCTGATTTTCATGGAGCCATTGATGAATTTTTTGAAGCCGTTCATACGGGAAAGCAAATTTTAGCTGACTAATGATGCGTCTTATTTCGCTTTTAGTTTTATTTTTTGTTTGGAGCATTCTATTCAACTCGTGTCAAAAACCAGAGGCACTAAATGCAAATGAACTGCAGCCAACTGAAGACGTATTGTATTCAAATCAAACCGATACATTAAGTCTTATTGCTTCTACCGTTTACGAGGACACAATTAAATCAGATGATTTATCTGCTTCTCTTATTGGTGGTCACCTCGATCCTATTTTTGGATTAACCACTTGCGAGTTCGCAACACAATTTACTCTAGCCAATGCCAATCCTATTATTCCTGAAACAATAGCCATTGACTCTGTGATTCTTTCTTTCGCTTATAATGGCTACGCCCATGGTTCATTGAAAAAAATGAATTTCATTATTCGCGAATTGAATGAGCCTATTTTCAAAGACTCAACATATTCAAGTTCATTTATACCCGCAAGAAAATTAGAAAATCTGGTTAATGATTCTGAAGAAGGGGTAAATATTGCACCCAACAATTTCTTTTTCACCCCCACCGATTCCTTATTACCTCAATTAAGAATTCCCCTAAAAACAAGTTTCGGATATCACATTCTTCAACCAGATAACCCAGATGCTTTAAATTCTGATACTGATTTTCAAACATATTTCAATGGTCTTTATATTGAAACAACCCAAACCTCTCCTGGAGTTGTTGGTTTAGATTTAACCAACATCAACTCTAAAATTACGGTCTATTATAGATATGACGATAATGGTATTGCCGATACCACCTTTTTTGAATTTCCAATCACTTCTGATTGTGCAAGATTGAATCATTTCAGTCATGATTACACCTTCGCTACACCTTTTCTAAACGGATTATCTACTGATAGTACCTCGAGTTTATATGCCTATGTGCAAGCTGCGGCAGGACTAAAAACAACAATTGAAATTCCGCATTTGGCCAACTTTTCAGATTTAAATTCCACATTAGTCAATAAGGCAGAACTCATTATTCCTTTCGATTTGAATCCAAAACAACTTCCTCCGAGCCAAGTATTTCTTTTCTATAAAGATGAAGCCGGTGTTTTACAAGCACTTCCCGATCAGTTCACGGGAAATATTGGTGGAAATGTTGATTTGATAAACAGACGATATCGTTTGAATATTTCTCAATACATTCAGCAAGTTCTCATGGGAACCATACCCAATGGCCCCCTTTATTTGGTGAGTGGAAACGCCGGGGTTACTATCAATGGCGTGCAATTGCATGGACCGAACTACTCGTCTAATGCAAGTGAGAACATGAGATTAATACTCACTTACTCAAATTAATTATGTGTGGAATTGTAGGATTCATTGGCAATGAGCCGGTCTATGAAAAAATCATAAAAGGACTAAGTAGATTAGAATATAGAGGCTATGACAGCGCCGGTTTAGCAGTGATCGAAAACAACGCGTTGTTGGTTCGAAAATGCAAAGGTAAAGTCGCGGATTTACAAGATAATGTAGGAAATCAAATTCTTGCCTCCACCATTGGAATAGGGCATACACGTTGGGCAACACATGGTATTCCCAACGATGTAAATGCGCATCCGCATTACGGAGAACATAAAACCATTGCTCTCATTCACAATGGCATCATTGAAAACTACGCCTCTTTAAAAGAAGCGCTTATTGGACGTGGACATCATTTCGTAAGTGAAACCGATACAGAAGTGTTGGTACATTTCATTGAAGATATCCGCGATAGTGAGCAGGTTTCATTATTTGAGGCGGTGAGAATGGCGTTAACAGAAGTTGTTGGTGCCTATGCCATTGTTGTGCTTGATCAGAGCAATCCAGATGAGTTAATTGTTGCGAAAAAATCCTCTCCATTGGTTATTGGAATTGGTTCAAATGATGATTACTACATTGCAAGTGATGCCACCCCTATTATCGAATACACGAAGAATGTTGTTTATCTCAATGATGAAGAGGTGGCTAGATTAAATAGGCATGAAGGGTTAACCATTGTTAACATTCAAAACCAGAAGCAAACGCCCTACATTCAAGAGTTGGAATTGAAGTTAGAAGCGATAGAAAAAGGGGGATATGACTCGTTCATGTTGAAAGAAATACATGAGCAACCGCGCAGTATTCAAGATTCTTTTAGAGGTAGACTTAACCTCAAGCAAGGTGTTGTTAAAATGAGTGGTATTGATGATCACGAAGAGCGCTGGAAAAACGCAGGAAGAATTATTGTTGTTGCTTGTGGCACTTCGTGGCATGCCGGTTTAGTAGCTGAATATCTTTTTGAAGATTTTGCTCGTATCCCGGTGGAAGTTGAATATGCGAGTGAGTTTAGATATCGAAATCCCGTATTATTCCCGAATGATATAGTCATTGCAATTTCACAATCGGGCGAGACTGCAGACACGCTAGCCGCAATTGAGTTAGCTAAAGAAAAAGGCGCCTTCATTTTCGGCGTTTGTAATGTTGTTGGATCTACAATATCTAGAGCAACACACAGCGGCGCATATACACATGCAGGACCCGAAATTGGTGTTGCTTCAACCAAAGCATTTACAGCACAGGTTACAGTTCTTTTCCAAATGGCTTTGGCCCTGGCTGAAAAGCGGGGAACATTAAGTTCTGAAAGATTGTCGCGATTGGTTGCTGAGTTGAATTCGCTTCCAATAAAAATAACAGAGGTTTTAAAAACAAATGACCAGGTAGAGCAGATTGCTCAGATATACAAAGACAGAAGCAACGCACTTTATTTGGGTCGTGGTTACAGTTTTCCGGTTGCTTTGGAAGGTGCGTTGAAACTTAAAGAAATATCCTATATCCACGCTGAAGGTTATCCTGCGGCTGAAATGAAACATGGTCCAATTGCTTTAATTGATGAAGAAATGCCTGTTTTCGTTATTGCCACTGAGGGGGCTTCCTATGAAAAAGTTGTAAGTAACATTCAAGAAGTAAAGGCCCGTAAAGGGCAGGTCGTAGCTATAGTTACTGAGGGAGACAAGGTGGTTACTGGCTTAGCGAATCATGTGATTGAAATACCTAGAACAGATGATAGTTTGGTACCCATTGTTTCCGCAATTCCACTTCAGCTTTTAGCTTATCATATTGCAATTCTTCGAGGATGCAATGTAGATCAACCAAGAAATTTAGCGAAGTCTGTGACGGTGGAGTAACCTTCTTGACTAACTAAAAAGGGCCTCAGATGAGGCCCTTTTCTATTCAATAATATCATATAACGCCTTAAGATTCGGCTCTAAAATAATTTCTATCCTTCTATTCGCATTTTTATTTTCTGGATCCAACGGATGATATTCACCACGACCTGCTGCAGATAATTGCTCTGGGTTAATAGAGCTATTTCCTGTGATAATCTTTATCACCTCAGTCGCTCTCAACACACTTAACTCCCAATTATCACGCGGTATGGTTGTAGAATTAATTTTATCAGTATCGGTATGACCTTCTACTACAATATTCAAGTCCTTCTCTGTTTGAATTATTCTTGCCAATTCGATGATGGCAGACTTTCCCTCGGCGTTTACCTCAGTTTTTCCAGAGGCAAATAAAAGTTGCGCCTCCATACTTACATACACCTTTCCATTTTCTTCTCGCACCGTAATTCCCTTATTTCTGAAATTAAATAATGCCTTTTCCAAACGTTCCTTCAACAACTCACTTGCTGACTTTTGTGCTAATAGAAGCGAGTCCAGCTCCTTAATTTTTCTCTCACGCTCTATAAGTTCCTTATTTGCTTTCTCAAGCGCCTTCTGCTTTTCAGCAATGGATTTTCCTAATTTGTATAACGAATCTTCTTTGATCTGAAGCGCCTCTTTCTTTTTTTCCAATTCCAAAAGAAGTTCTTTGTTTTTGTTATTTGACATCTTTAGTAACTCCTCATTCTTTGCCAGAAGCTCATTATTCAAATCATTGACCTTATCATACATACTACGAATACGTCTATATTCTTTACCATACATGGTAGTATCATCTTGCAGCTTACCCAATTGCTTCTTTTGTGTTTCCATAGATGTGGAAAGTTCTTTTGTGGTTGAATTCAACTCATCAACCTTCTTCTGCAATTGAACATTTTCTTGATCGGAATTCTCCTTTGAATTTTTCAATTCGCTGTATTTGCGTTGAGGCACACAAGCAATTAATAATATTATTGCTGCTGCAATGGCAATCTCTCCAAAAAAATTCTTTTTCATTTTTCTTACATTATTCATTCAGACAAAAATCAGTCAAGGCTTTAAATGGTCTGTGCGAATGTTATTTACTTTTTAACCACGTGCTGTTCGTCATCTCTTTGATTTCGACCCGTTGTGATTAAAAATGCGCCTCATTTTCGTGCCCATGAATCGCATAACGTTCCATTCCGAAGGGTATCGCATGCCAAAGCTTAAGAAATACGATTTAAAGCGCTGGTTGATTGAAATTGCTCAAAATCACAACAAACAAATTGTTCGGCTAGCCTATAATTTTTGTACAGATAACGAACTCTTGAAAATTAATCAGGAATTTCTACAACATGACACCCTCACAGATATCATCACATTTGACTATTCAAATCAAGATCTATTAGAAGGTGAGATTTTTATTAGTCATGAAAGGGTTGCTGAAAACGCTAACCAATTTCAAGAAGAAATTAATCATGAATTTCTTCGCGTTTTAGCCCATGGTCTTTTACATCTTATTGGTTTTCAAGATAAAACAACAAAATTAAAGGAAGAAATGCGGAAAAAAGAAAATGAAGCTATTCAACATTTTTTTGCTATTTTAGCCGAAAATAAGTCAATCCAAAATTCTTAAAAAAACGTTTCACGTGAAACATATGAAAAACACATACGACGTCATTGTTATCGGTGCGGGACATGCGGGAAATGAGGCGGCGGCGGCGGCGGCCAATTTAAAATGCACGGTTTTATTGATTACAATGGATATGAATAAAATAGGGCAAATGTCCTGTAATCCAGCCATGGGGGGTGTGGCTAAAGGTCAAATAATCAGAGAGATAGATGCCTTAGGTGGCTACAGTGGTATTGTCTCAGATCGCAGCGCAATACAATATCGGATGCTTAATAAAAGTAAGGGTCCTGCAATGTGGAGTCCGCGAACACAAAATGATCGTATGTTATTTGCAGAACATTGGAGGTATGTGCTGGAGGAAATTCCAACCCTTGACTTTTGGCAAGATAGTGTTAATGAAATTCTCATTGAAAATGACCGAGTAACAGGGGTAAAAACAGCTATGGGTGTGGTCTTCAAATCCTCAACTGTTGTAGTTACGAGCGGTACTTTTTTGAATGGAACCATTCATGTTGGAGAAAAGCAATTTGGGGGAGGAAGAATGGGTGAAAAAGCTTCAACAGGTATTACGGAACAGCTTGTTTCATTTGGGTTTCAGGCAGGTCGAATGAAAACAGGAACACCACCAAGAATAGATGGTAGATCTCTAGATTACTCTAAAATGGAGATACAGCCTGGAGATGACAATCCAGTCCGATTTAGCTATTTACAACAATCCAAATTGCAAGAACAACGCCACTGCTGGATAACATATACCAACACAACTGTACACGAAATTCTTGCTACTGGATTTGAAAAAAGTCCTATGTTTCAAGGACGCATTACGGGTTTAGGACCTCGCTATTGCCCCTCAATTGAAGATAAAATAACCAGATTCGCAGATAAAAACGCGCACCAACTTTTTGTTGAACCAGAGGGTTGGAAAACAGTAGAAATTTATTTAAATGGTTTTTCTACCAGCCTACCCGAAGATGTACAATATGCAGCACTTCAACAAATACCTGGCTTTGAAAAAGCAAAAATGTTTCGACCAGGTTATGCCATCGAATATGACTACTTTGCGCCAAATCAACTAAAACCAACACTAGAAACAAAATCTTTATCGGGGCTTTTTTTCGCCGGACAAATTAATGGAACTACTGGGTATGAAGAAGCGGCTGGACAAGGAATTGTAGCGGGAATAAACGCAGCACTGCTTGTCAAAGAAAAAGAACCCTTCGTACTTCAACGCAATCAAGCATACATTGGTGTACTTATAGATGATCTCATTACCAAAAGCACAGAAGAACCGTACCGAATGTTCACTAGTCGGGCAGAGTTCAGAACTTTGTTAAGGCAAGACAATGCCGATGAACGATTAACTCCACTGTCACACAACATTGGTCTTGCATCAGACGAGCGCATGAACCGACTGAACAAAAAACAATCTGCGATCAAAGAATTAAGTAAAGCATTAGAAAAAACATCTGTAACTCCAGAAGAAATCAACCCATATCTTTCCTCAATTGGCTCTGCACCAATTGATCAGAAAGTAAAAGCCAAAACAATAATAACTCGACCACAAGTTGGTATTTCACAACTCACTCATGCTGTCAGCGCTTTAGCGGCTGTTACAGACACTTTCGATGATCAGGTTGAGGAGGTGTTAGCTCAGGTTGAAATAATGCAAAAATACGCTGGTTATTTAGCGAAAGAGGAGGAGATGGCTAATAAACTAACTCGACTAGATCACGTTAAACTTAATTTAGACCTCGATTATTCTCAAATTCATTCACTCAGTGCGGAAGCAAAACAAAAATTAAGTCTTGTTAAACCCGCTACCATAGGACAAGCTTCACGCATATCTGGTGTTAATCCAACAGATATTGCTATCTTGCTTACCTATCTCGGAAGATAATGGGTATTATTTCACAACTAGGAACAGCATTTAAAAATCACGCAAAAGCATTTGAATTTATATTCAAACACAACCTGTGGTATTACTTTTTCTTTCCGGCTATACTTACAATCATCTTATTCATTTTTGGATATTGGGGTGTTCAGTATATATCCCAGTCCCTAACCGAATATGTCATTCAATCTATATTTCCTGAAAATATAGAAAGTTCAATTTTACAAGCCATCATTGATATCCTCGCCTTCTTCGTATCTCTCCTCATAAAATTTCTACTTGGAATGATTTTATACAATTATATAAAATACATTGTACTCATATTCTGCTCACCTATATTAGCTCATCTATCCGAAAAAACAGAGTCTATTGTAACGGGTATTTCTACAACCTTTTCGGTTGGCCAATTCATAAAAGATATTTCACGTGGAATTTTAGTGGTTCTCCGAAATTTCATTATTGAAACAGGACTCTTCATCGCTTCCCTATTATTTGTGTGGATACCGATATTTAAATGGTTTGTTCTTCCTGTACAGTGGGGGTTTAATTGGTACTTTATTGGTTACAGTTTGTTAGATTATTCATACGAGCGACGCGGGTGGTCTATTTCAAAAGGAACAACATTTACCAGACAATACAAATCCATAGCTATCGTTCATGGTTTCGTATTTTCTCAAATAATGAAAGTACCATTTCTCGGAATTTGTGTGGCTCCTATTGTAGGTATTGTTGCTGCAACTCTAAGCTTCCTGGAACTGGAAAAAAATACTACTTCATAAACTTCTGACCATTCACCTTAGTCAAGACTCCCTGAACATAAGAAAGGGTTTGAATTACATTTCCAAACTCATCATAATATTTCCAATCACCTGATTTCTCACCGCCTTCAAACTCTCCTTTCGATTCCAACCTACCACTATCATGGAAATACTCATGCTTTCCAATAGCAACACCAATTTGAAAAGAACCAGAAAAAATAACAACTTCTCCTCTTTTGAAAACCCATTGACCATCCTTTTCGCCATCAACATAGTTGCCTTCTCGAACCAAACCATTAACAAATTCTTTCCAAGGACCCTGACGCAAACCATCTAAATATTCTCCTTGTAATAAAATTGTTCCTAGCGTATCGTCTGCCCACTCGATATAAGGTCCGTTTAGCTTACCCTTTTTATAATGCTCTTCCCGCAATACTTTACCACTTGCATAATACCATTTCCAAACACCCGATAATAATCCATTTTCATATTTTCCTTGCTGCTCAATTTTTCCATTCTCAAACAAATAAGTCCAATTCCCATGCTTCTTTCCTTGCTTAAAATTTCCTATACTTCTTATTTCACCACCTTGATAAAAGTATTTCCACTCTCCTATTTCTCTTCCTAACGAATCAAATCTTCCTTCAGAAATGAGTTGATCATTCAAATAAATACGGGTTGAAATCATGTTTCCCGTGGAATCTACTGATTGAAAATGACCGTGTTTCACAGCACCTCTGTAACTACCTATTTGCTTCAACCTACCTTTTTCATCGTACTCCTTTTTTACTTCAATAAATTTTGTTTGCTCTTCATTCTGGACCAATTGTCCCATTTCGTAATAGAGATATTTTTCAAATACCCCCTGTCTATTGTAATATTTAAATAACCCATGCTTCAAACCATTGACATAATTACCTTCTTCCTTTAATTCTCCAAATGGGTACTGTTCCTGCCAAAATCCTATCTTCTTACCAGAACCATCATACCTATTTAACTTTTCTTGACTATAAATGAGTCCATTTTTATAGGTTGTCTTCGTAATTAATCTACCATCACTTTCATCAAACTCTTTCAATAATCCAGATAATACATTGTTTTCATAAGATCCTTGCTCTTTTACCTTACCAGATTGAAAATAGACTAAATATTCACCTTGCTTCACATTTCCTTGATATGTAAAAGACCTTACTTTCCTTTCCAATGAATCATAATAAACTTCAACTCCATCTTTCAAATCATTTTTATATGATATAATTTGACTCAACGTACCATTATCTCTGTAAAATTTCCATATTGAATCCAATAAATATTCTTTTCTATTTCCCTCTGATTTTATTTTACCATTTGAAAAATATGTTCTCCAGTAACCATTTGGTTTTCCATTTTCAATATTTCCTTCAGAACTTACATTTCCATTTTGAAAATAGTATTTGGTGTAAATCTTATCTGATTGAGACCAAGAGATATGAAAACACAAAACAAACAAGACCACCAGGGATGGAATGATGCTGTTTGTTTTTATTTGAAATTTCATGAGACAAATTTGATTCATAATTTCGAAACATCGAGAAATAGCAGGAATTAGTTTTTACACAACACTATATCATTATTATTTCTTTTTAATAAAGAATATAGTAGTAATAATAGGGCTGTTCATAAGCTGTAAAACTTCCTTCCATTTCATTTTGATTTATGGATTTAAACGAATCATTAAATGGTTTTCAACAATATTCAAGTTATATACATACTTGTATTCAATGAATTAACAAAATTTAGATCTTTATGGATTATGATTTCTGTTGAAAAATAAGTGTAGTGAATAGCCCTTAATTTAGTTCATGAAAACGTCAAGAATTTGATAGAAAGTGATGAAACAATTCTTTGTAAAATTCATTTGTTTGTCTAATGAGAGAAATTATTACGTTTAACAAATACAGTTTTCAACATTTACGAACAAGAAAGTGACTAATTATTTCACGCACTGTTAGTAAGTGAAATGGGATTGAAATACCTTGCAGCAAAATTAAACAAGTGCAATTATACATTGGTTCTGATCATGCCGGATATAGCATGAAAGAAGAAATAAAAAACTGGATTCATATTAACTATCCAGCTATTTCTATTAATGATGAAGGTTGTAATTCAGCAGAGAGCTGTGACTATGCAGATTATGCGCATGCTGTTGCAAGTAAAATTAAAAATGATTCACGTGGAATTTTACTTTGTGGTTCAGCCAATGGTGTGAGTATTGCAGCAAACAAACACAGAGGTGTGCGAGCCGCTCTTTGTTGGAATGAAGAAATAACGAAATTAGCGAGAGAGCATAACGACGCTAATATTTTATCTATTCCAGCGCGTTATGTGACTATAGAACAAGCAAAGGAAATGGTTAAAATCTTCTTCGAAACCCCTTTCGAAGGAGGAAGACATTTAAGAAGAGTAGAAAAAATTGATATGATATGAGAAAGATAATGTTAAGTATTTGCAGTCTACTGATTGTTATGTATGGGTCTACTCAAATTGTTATGGATGGCCATGACAAAAGAGATTATTACATGAATACCATAACGGTAGAAGAGTTAAAAGAGCATTTATATTTTTTAGCTTCAGATGATTTTGAAGGAAGGGAAACAAGTAAACCCGGACAAAAAAAGGCAGCCGCATTTTTAGAATCGTATTACAATCAACAAGGCTTAGTTTCTGGTTCTTTAAATGGTGTTCAACAACAAAGTTTTCCCTTAAGAAAACGAAAACTAAATTCAACCACTATTACATTGTCGAATGGTCATGTATACAATGCAGACAAAGATTTATTTTGTCTTGATGCAGAGGGATTAGAGGGACAAACCACATTTTCTAAAATTGTATTCGTAGGTTATGGAATTGATGCAGGAGAAATATATAATGACTATTCAAAAATTGATGTAAAGGATGCATTAGTTGTAGTGCGAGATGGAGAGCCAATGGATAAAAAAGGTGTTAGATCCTTGTTGTCAAAAGATGGAGAGAGATTAACAGATTGGAGTTATGATCCTTCCTTGAAATTAAGTGCTGCCCAAAAACACGGCGCAAAAGCAATTGCTATTCTAAGAGAAGATTATAAGACTTTTTTACCACGTATTAAATTTTGGTTGGAGTCTGAAAGAATGGAGTTGATAGAAGACGATAACCAACAATTAGCTTCGGGTATTCCTTTAATTTTTATTTCAAAAGAAACAGCAGATGCATGGTTAAATGGATTGCCAAAAAGAAGAAAAAAGAGAAATTATAAAGTAAGTGAGTTCAAGGGAGAGCTTCAAATTAACGTTTCAGATGAAATAGTGAGTAGTGAGAATGTATTGGCTTTTATTGAGGGATCTGATGAAAAACTAAAAAATGAAATAATTGTTATATCCGCTCATTATGATCATATTGGAATTGTCAATGGGGAGATAAATAACGGTGCAGATGATGATGGTTCAGGAACTGTTAGTGCCATGGAAATTGGAGAAGCGTTTATTCAAGCAAAAAAAGAAGGGAATGGCCCTAAACGGAGCATTCTTATTTTACACGTTAGTGGAGAAGAAAAGGGTTTATTTGGTAGTGATTATTATACGCGCCATCCTGTATACCCTTTATCGAATACAGTTTGCGATTTAAACATTGATATGATAGGTCGTGTAGATGAAACACATGAGAATGATAGCAACTATATTTATTTGATTGGAAGTGATCGATTAAGTATGGATTTGCATAGAATTTCTGAAGAGGTAAATAAACAAACGAAGAATATTAAGTTAGATTATACATTCAACTCAGAAGATGATCCCAATCAATTTTATTATAGATCAGATCATTACAACTTTGCAAAAAATAACATCCCTGTTATTTTTTATTTCAGCGGTGTTCATGAAGATTATCACAAACCAGGAGATGACGCAGAAAAAATATTGTATGGAAAAATGACCAACATTGCTCAACTTATTTTCTCTACAGCTTGGGAGATTGCGAATGCTTCAGAGCGTTTGAAGCTTTCTGCTCGGTAGATTGCAGAAAAAAAAACAAAATAATGAATAGGGTAGAAATACCCACTCCCGGTTGAGTGTTGAGTGTATCTTCTGTGAAGCAAGAGGTTGTGAATATGATCAGAAAGCAGGATGCTCCAATCACATGAACATTATCTTTTAATTGTTGAAATAAGCGAATTAAAAGCATTAAAAAGAAAATAAGGGATAGCACACCACTATTCAACCAAAGTGTTAAGAATTGGTTGTGTGGCTGTTTAGGCATGTTATCATCAGTTATTTCTAACTGTGCATATCCCTGTTCAAATAGTTTACGAGAGTTTGAGACACCAACACCACCTGCGGGATGTTGGAGTAAAATATTTTTTGTTATATCAATCATATAAAATCGTTGGAATATTGAGTGTCCAACTGATTTCCCGCCGTTTTTGAAATTGGTGTATTCAAAATGAATTTGATACGCTCTTTTTTCAATAGCGTTCCAATTGATTTCTAGGCAATTGGTATATCCGGATTTGATGTTTTGAATATCTTGATCATTCAGTGCAAATACACCTTCAGCGTCTTTCGATAAACCTTTACTTGTTAGGTATCTAATAATGGTTTGTTTGATAGGTTGATTCCGCTCATCGAAACCTTCAATATTAATTCCAGTTCGTTGATTCCAAGATTCTATTAATTCTTTTTCAGACAAACAAGAATAGGTGAGAAATCCATTTTCCGTATAGAATGGTGAATTATTAATAGCATATGGTTCCCCCCGTAGTGTTTCATTATTAAAACAAGTTGATTTAGGAGATGGTTGATAATAGAAAGGAAAGAGATAAATGAGTACAACAATAGGTGGAATAAATAATATGAATAGAAAACGAAATTTTTTCAATAATATGAGATAGGTAATACTCCCTATAAGAAAGAAGATAAGTCCACTTATTGTTGCTGTTATGTACAAGAAGAACAGGCTGAGAGTAAGCAGAACGAATGGAATTAAACGGTTGAATTGCTTATCAGATAAAGTGTAAAAGAATAATACAGATGCAAGTAGTGAAAGCCTTATGTGAGAGATAAGGAAAGAGGCTTTACGCGGATCAGCTAAAGGAAAGTGAATTAATCCATAGGCAGTGGATGCGATAAGAGAGATTACAACACCACTAATTAATGCCAACCAAACGAATTTTTTTTCCTTTGTTTGAAGTTGGTTTTGATTAGAAAATAATAGAGGCGCTATACAAAATGGTAGAATGGTTTTTAATTCGTTAAGAACAGCCGAGTCAAAATGAAAAGCAGTAGAAACTAAAATTGAAAGGAGAAGAAGAATGAAATATTTTGACTGGGTTAACGACGGGTATTTTTTTGTTTTAATAGCATTGGTAATTGTTGCGATAAACAATAAACCCATAGCAATTGAGGCACCAACGTTCCAAATGGGAATGAAGAAAGCCCATAAAGCTAGGGTTAGTGAGATTGGAGATAGAGAAAGAAATTTTCTCATTTATTTTTATCTGATGCTACAGATGACAGTATGGTTGCATATTGGTTACTAGATAAAACCTCTAGCGATTTTTGAATAAAAAAATCTCGGTCCAAGGAATATTCCAAAGCCCTTACTTCATGAAAATACATTTGTATGATTTTTTTTTCTAATTCGGGAAGGATACTTTTTTTATCAACGAGAAGTGTATTGAGAATTGCACCACCCAAAGATTCCTTCAGTTGAGTTAAGGAGTTGTTTACTTCCTGTGTGGAAATAGCGGTAAGATCTTCGGTTAACTTTTTATATCCCTCGAACCATTCAGGAAACACGTTCTCTCCATTTTCCGAAGTTAGTTTTGCGAATTCGAGATATTCATCTTCTGAAAGCATAAAGTTCATGGAATCAATGGTCTCATGCTTTAATCTGTAGCTTACACCGTAATTGAAATACGCATAATTTTTGTCAAGAGATTTAAGTAAAAGTTGTTTGTCTGAAGCAGTTAGTTCAATATCGGGTTGAATACCCCGTCCATCTTTAACTGTTCTACCATTTTTTGTTTTAAAAAGGCTTTCATTGTGCTCTTCAGTTAACTGAGCTTTTCCATTTTGCTTATTTCCGTAGTCGAGTTTTTGAATGCATCTTCCGCTTGGGGTATAGTATTTTGCGACGGTGATTTTCATTTTTGAGTTGTAGCTTAAATCAAGAGTTTGTTGCACCAAGCCTTTTCCAAAAGAATTGTTACCAATAATTACCGCCCGATCTAAATCTTGAAGTGCTCCGCTAACAACTTCAGATGCTGATGCTGAGCCTTCGTCTATGAGAACCACGATTGGGATTTGGGTATCTAAAGGCTCATTAGATGCGGTGTAAACCTGTTCCCACTCATTGGCTTTACCTCTTGTTTTGGTAATGATGGTTCCTTTTGGAACAAAGAAGTTTACTATATTCACCGCCTCCATTAAAAGACCTCCACCATTTCCTCTTAAATCGAGTATAAGTTGGGTAGCTCCCGCGCCTTTTAACTTTCTAAAGGCGGTGGCCACCTCATTAGATGCGGTCTGTGTAAAGCCATCAAGTTTAATATAGCCTGTATTCGATCCAATCAGTTTGGATAAGGGTACATCGGGGTTTTTTATTGACTCTCTTTTAAGTGTTATTTGCTCTGGAGTTTCCTTTCCCAATTTCCTCACCGTTATTGTTAATTCAGATCCTGGCGCTCCTGTAATCCCGTCTTCAAGCTTATCTAAATCTACCCCTTGAATACTTTTACTTCCAATATGGGTAATGATATCACCCGCTTTCAACCCAGCCTTGTCTGCAGGAAAACCTTTAAAAACCTCTAACACTGTATTTTCATTATTAACAAGACTGATTCTACTTCCAATTCCACCATATTTCCCAGTTTGTAAATAAAAGGCATCCTCAATTTTAGACTCAGGATAGTATATCGTGTAAGGATCGAGGTTCCTTAACATGGCCTGTATAGCTTCAGTAATAACGCTACCAGGTGTTGTATTTTCAACGTAGAGCTGATCAACCTGCTTGTATGCATCAATGAATATTTCAAGTTGTTTGTTTATTTCGAAATAATCAGAGGTAGGCTGTGCTTTTAAAGCTTGACCTTGGAACATGAAAGCAGATAGAATGACACAAATTGCAATTCTATTTGGGTTGGAAATATTGAAGAACATCTTGAATTAAGATTTGTGTTTTTTGATTGATATATGCTGGGTTAGGAAGGGTCTTACCGGTAAATATAAAGGCTAACGAAATTTGAAGCTGCTTGTTGCTTGCTAATTCCATAATGGGAAACTTTTGGTGTCGGTAAGCTTCGCGAAAAAGACGTTTTATTCTATTTCTATCGTGGGCTCGTTTGTATTTCTTTTTTGGAGCGGTGAACATGGCCTTTACATCAGCAGAGCCGGGCTCTGCGTGGGCAAGCACAATGATGGCGGGCGCTTTGAAAGCCACCCCTTTTTCATACAAAACCTCGATTGCCTTTTTTTTCTTAAGGCGTTCAGTTTTCTTTAAAGAATGACTAAGACCGCTATTTGAAGAACTGCTCATAATTCTCTAGCGCATTAATGGCAGAGGAGACGTCGCGATCAGACGAGTTAATAAATTCTATCATAGCCCTTTCGCCGTATATAGAACGGGTAATCTGAGCTTTCATTCTCTCAGAAATAAGCATTTTTATTTTATTTTTTTCGTTTTGACCAATGGTAATATTTTGTAGTTCTGCAGCTGCAAAAACCTCTTGTATCAAACCGTCAGGAACACTATACTTCAGCATGAAGTCATTTGAACCAGAGAATTTTTTTGTAATGCTTTTGTTGTGATCCAAATAATCGAAACCAACATTTCGTATAATTCCAAAGTTTACAATTTGGGCAAAGTTGTAAGAGCTTTTTGTTGAATCATATGGTGCGAAAACATCTGGAATAATACCACCCCCTCCGTAAACCGCCCTTCCTTTTGGGGTTAGTTTTTTCATTGAGTCATTTTTTACAATTTGTGACTCATTATACATTTCACCCGAATTCCAACGGTTACTTGTTTCTTGATGATACAAATCCTTTTTATCATAAGGCTTTTGTATGCATCTTCCTGTAGGTGTGTAATATCTGGCCGTTGTAAGTCGAATGGCGCTATTGTCAGGCAAAAGAACTTCATTTTGAACCAATCCTTTACCGAAAGAGCGTCTTCCTACAATGAGGGCGCGATCCCAATCTTGAAGTGCCCCGGCTAATATTTCGCTTGCAGAGGCGCTATTTTCATCAATCAGCACCGCCAACTTCATGTCAACGAATTCACCTCTTTTTTGAGTCACATAATCTTTTCTTGGGGAATGTAAGCCCTCGGTATAAACCATGAGTTGGCCAGCATCAAGAAACTCTTCAGTAATTGCAGTTGATTGTTCTAAAAGCCCTCCGCCATTGTCGCGTAGGTCTATGATGAGTGATGTGCACCCATCATAACGTAGATTACGAACGGCAGACACGAACTCGTTGTACGTGTTTTGACCAAAGCGCTCAAGTTTTAAATACCCAATACCAGAGTTTATTGCATACGATGCGGTAACGCTTGGGAGAGGAAGAGCACCTCGTTGAACGGCAATTCTTAACGTTTCTTTTTTTCTTTTGATGTCGAGATCAACCGTGGTTCCAGATTTTCCCTTCAGCATTTTCATGACAGACTCATTGGTTAAACCAATTTGAGCAATATTTTTCCCATCGACCTGCACTATGCGATCTCCGGCCTGAAGCCCAGCTTGCATGGAAGGCCCATTTTCAATAACCCGGTTTACCATGAGTGTGTCTCGAAGTATGATGAACTCAATTCCAATGCCGTCATACGACCCATTTAATTCTTCTTGAGCTTGTGCATACTGTTCAGGCGTAAAGTAGCTACTATGAGGGTCTAATCGATTTAAAATAGCTGCAATGGCATCGTCAATTATGAGTTTTTTGTCGACACTATCAACGTAATTTTCTTCAATAAAATCAATTAAACTAACGAGTTTGTTTGGATTGTCTTCAGCGCCGATTTTAATACTGAACAAATTCTTATCGGCTAAGAATATTCCAATTAGAATTCCAAAAATAAGTACCGCAGCGTAGTAAAAAGGCTGAAACGGAGATTTCCCAGATTTGATATTATCTATATC
>CAYSEX010000001.1:0-61592 GCA_964430305.1 uncultured Chryseobacterium sp. | reverse complement strand
GGAAAACCACTTGGAGTTCCATTGTAACCGTCTGAAATTATTACTCCATCCTTGACTAAAAGCGCCCCAACCTGCTTTCGAGAGCAGTGAGAAAGTTTCGCCCACTCTGTTGCCATTCGCAAATACGCAAGGTCATAGCGAAGTTGTTTTTCTTCAGAAACAGAGGGCATTAACGAAGGGTATTAATATTCGTCTTCGTTAAAAAAGAAGTCTTCTTTGGTAGGGTAATCAGGCCAAATGTCTTCAATGCTTTCGAAAACCTCTTCATCGTCTTCAATTTGCTGAAGATTTTCAACTACTTCAAGTGGAGCACCGGCACGCATGGCATAGTCAATTAACTCTTCTTTCGTTGCGGGCCATGGGGCGTCTTCTAAATATGATGCTAATTCTAAGGTCCAGTACATAGTAATTCGTATAAGTTCTATTCTTACGCGAAAATAACATTTTTAGAATACGAAGCAAGTTTTAAATGCGGTCTATTCGGAAATGTTTGTGTTTACCTCTTGAATTGGAAATCTGCCTTTTTTGAAAACGTTTCGATTTACGGGTTTGTCTTTCCGAATCTTTCGTTGCTCTTCAATTGGAAGATGCGTAATTTCCTTACATGCATGTGAGCAGCAGTTTTCAAATTTTTCCTTGCATTTTGGGCATTGAATAAATAAGATATGACACGCTAAATTGGCACAATTGGTATGTATGTCAAAAGGCTCGTTACATTGATGACAATGTGCAATTATTTCATCTGAAACACGTTCAGCAAGTCGCTCATCGAAAACAAAATTTACACCTCGGAATTTATTTTCTAGATTATTCGCCTTAACGTCTCTTGCGTATTTGATAATCCCGCCTTCTAAATGATAGACGTTGTCAAACCCTTTATGTTTCATGAAAGCGGTAGCCTTTTCGCACCGAATTCCCCCTGTGCAATACATGAGCACGTTCTTGTCTTTATCTTTTTCTAAGATTTCCTCAACCACCTTCAACTCTTCTCGAAATGTATCAACATCTGGCATTAGGGCACCTTGAAAATGACCCACTTCACTTTCGTAATGGTTTCGCATATCAACCACTACGGTGTTGGGGTCGCTCATTTTTTCATTCCACTCTTCTGCCGTTAAATACTTTCCGGTATTTGAGGGGTTGAATGTTGGGTCGTCAATGCCATCAGCAACAATCTTGTTTCTCACTTTTACTTTTAGGGCAAAAAATGATTTTCCGTGTTCCACGGCCGTGTTTAAGCGAACCCCGTTCAGAAATGGTATGGCGTATAACTGTTCTACGAATGTGTTGAATTGGCTTGATGGTATGGAGATTTGTGCATTAATTCCTTCAGTGGCGATATAAGTTCTTCCCAAGACACCTATTTCAGACCACGCGGCATAAAGGGCGTCTCTGAAGAGTTGTGGCTCTGAGATGGAGTGGTATTTATAAAAAGAAATGGTTGTTCGCTCTACATTTTCTTCGAGCATGCGTTGACGCAGAATGCGTTTGTCAATGGTATTATGCAGTTTCTTCATCTGAACAAGTGTATATTATTCGAGAGCTGCAAATTTATAACTTAGGCCATTACCAGCGAAATCTCTTTTAATTTTTCTCGAATGAATTTGGGATCTTGACTCGTGACCAAATCCATGCGAAATGGTTTAAAATGCGGAATTCCTTTGAAGTAATTGGTGTAATGTCTGCGCATTTCAAGAACTCCTAAAACAGGTCCTTTCCATTGTATAGAAAATTCAAAATGTTTTAAACAAGCTTCAACACGTTCATGAATTGTAGGGGGGGGAAGTAGTTCTTTGGTATTGAAATAATGCTTAATTTCTCTGAAGATCCAGGGATAACCAATGCTTGCCCTACCAACCATTATTCCATCAACACCAAACCGCTCTTTATATTCCCATGCTTTTTCCGGAGAATCAATATCTCCATTTCCAAAAATGGGAATATGTATTCGAGGGTTGTCTTTTACGCGTCCAATAAGTTCCCAATTGGCCTCCCCCTTGTACATCTGAACGCGTGTTCTACCGTGTATGGTTAAAGCTTGAATGCCTATATCCTGAAGCCTTTCAGCCACCTCTTCAATGTTTTTTGAACCTTCATCCCAACCCAAACGGGTTTTAACGGTTACAGGGAGTTTTGTTGCTTTTACAACAGCCTCTGTCATTGCTACCATTTTTGGAATATTCTGCAAAATTCCAGCTCCAGCACCCTTGCAAGTCACTTTTGATACTGGGCAGCCGTAATTGATATCGAGAAGATCGGGTTGAACAGACTCTATAATTTCTGCAGAACGCACCATTGACTCAATCTCACTTCCAAAAATCTGCACGCCGATTGGCCTTTCATATTCGAAAATGTCAAGTTTTTTTTTGCTCTTGACAGCGTCTCGAATTAACCCCTCACTACTAATAAATTCGGTGTACATCAGATCCACACCCTGTTCTTTGCATACCAATCTGAAAGGCGGATCACTCACATCTTCCATTGGAGCTAACAGCAACGGAAAGTCGGGCAGTTCAATGTCTCCAATTTTTATCAATGCGAGAGCGAATTAAATGGTCATAATGTCCTTGTCTTTTGCAGCAAGAATTTCATCCACTTTTTTATTGAAGCGATCAGTTAACTCTTGAACTTTTGTTTCTCCAGACTTTGCTTCATCTTCTGGTAAACCATCTTTTTGAGCCTGCTTCAGGAAATCAATAGCCGCTTTTCGTGAGTTGCGAATTCCAACTCGAGCATGCTCTCCTTCTGCATGTGAACGCTTCGAAAGCTCTTTTCTTCTTTCTTCAGTTAGCATGGGCACGGCAATCATGATAACATCTCCATTGTTTTGGGGATTTAAGCCCAAGTTTGCCTCCATGATGCCTTTAGATATAGAGTCTAACATTCCTTTTTCCCACGGTTGAACGGTTAATGTTCTAGCATCGGGTGTAGTAATGTTCGCAACATTTTTAAGCGGAGTAAGACTACCGTAATAATCTACGCGAACCCCTTCGAGCATAGCAGGTGTTGCCTTTCCAGCTCTAATTTTATTCAATTCAAATTCAAGGTGCTCAATGCTTTTATTCATGGCATCCTGTGCCTCATCTAAAGCCATTTTAACTTCGTCAGACATATTTATTTTTGTTTAAAATTCTACTTTTGTTCCTACCGCATCACCCTGAACCAAGCGCATTAAATTTCCTGTTTTATTCATGTCAAAAACAATGATGGGCAGCTTGTTTTCATTACAAAGCGTAAATGCGGTCATATCCATAACATTTAATCCCTTTTCAAAAACCTCTGAAAAAGTGACAACATCATATTTCTCTGCAGTAGGATCTTTTTCCGGATCAGCGGTATAGATTCCATCAACTCGAGTTCCTTTAAGAACAACGTCTGCCTCAATTTCAATGGCTCGCAATGAAGCAGCTGTATCTGTTGTGAAAAAAGGATTACCTGTACCCGAACCGAAAATAACCACGCGATTTTTTTCAAGATGGCGAACAGCTTTACGTTTTATGAATGGCTCACAAATCTGTTTCATCTCAATAGCACTTTGAAGTCGTGTGGGAACATCAACGCTTTCAAGTGCACTTTGTAACGCCATGCTGTTAATCATGGTTGCAAGCATGCCCATGTAATCACCTTGCGTTCTTTCCATGCCACCTTGTTCTGCTTGAACCCCACGGAAGATGTTTCCGCCACCAATGACAATTGCTATTTCAACCCCCTTTTCCCAAACAGCTTTAATTTCTTGTGCGTACTGCATAATGCGCACATTGTCTATTCCGAACTGTTTGTCGCCCATTAAGGCTTCACCACTTAATTTGAGAAGAATGCGTTGGTATTTCATACTTCGCGAAGTTAGTGAATTAGGTCATTCTGCGCCCTATCTTCGCATACGATTCTACACGATTTATGGAATACGATTTTCGAAATATTGAAGTTAAATGGCGCAAGAAATGGGCGCAAGATGAGTCTTATAAAGTTACAGAAGACCCGAAAAAAAAGAAATTTTATGTTTTGGATATGTTCCCCTATCCAAGCGGAGCAGGGCTGCACGTTGGTCACCCACTGGGTTACATTGCGTCTGATATTTACGCACGATATATGCGTCACAAGGGCTTTAACGTGCTTCACCCCATGGGTTATGATTCATTTGGTTTGCCCGCCGAACAGTACGCTATTTTAACGGGCCAACACCCCGCGAAAACAACGGAACAAAACATTGAACGCTACCGAGAACAGCTGGACAAAATTGGGTTTTCGTATGATTGGAGTAGAGAAGTTCGAACCAGCTCTCCCAATTACTATAAATGGACGCAGTGGATTTTCGGATTGTTATTTAATTCTTGGTATGACCTGGAGTTGAATAAAACACGTTCGGTCTCTGATCTTATAAGCAAGTTCGAAGAGAACGGCTCCTATGGCGTGAATGCGCATATGGATGAAGAGTGGTGGAAAAATTATATCTTAGAAGCGGACCATATTTTCTCATCACAATTTGAAGGAGAATTCACTGCTACCGATTGGAGGAGTATGAATGAAGCGCAAAAAGAAGCTTTGCTCATGAACTATCGCATTGCTTATTTAGCTGACTCTGTTGTGAATTGGTGTCCAGCTTTGGGAACCGTTTTGGCGAATGATGAAATTAAAGACGGTGTTAGCGAACGCGGCGGACACCCTGTTGAGCAGAAGAAAATGCGACAGTGGAGCATGCGAATTTCTGCTTTTTCAGAACGATTGATTTCTGATTTGGATACAATTGATTGGCCTGAAAACATTAAAGAAATTCAACGCAATTGGATAGGGAAATCTTCTGGTGCACGGGTACGTTTTCAGGCTGAGAAAGAAGTAACCATTGAAGTTTTTACAACACGCCCGGATACGCTGTATGGTGTATCATTTTTAACCTTGGCTCCCGAACATGAGAATGTAGAATTGTTGACAACAGCGGAACAGCGCCATGCCGTGATGGAATATGTTGCAGGCTCCAAGTTGAAAACAGAGCGAGATCGCATGGCTGAGAAAAAGATTTCTGGTGTGTTTACGGGAAGCTACGCGTTGCATCCGTTTACTGGTGAACAAATTCCAATTTGGATTGGCGATTATGTTTTGGCAGGTTATGGAACAGGCGCTGTAATGGCGGTTCCTGCCGGGGATCAGCGCGATTATGATTTTGCGAAACACTTCAATTTAGAGATAAAAAATATTTTTATCGATTCAGATTTATCAGAGAAAGCGGAAACGTCAAAAGATGTTTTTCTTGCCAACTCAGACTTTCTGAATGGAATGAATTACCATTCAGCATTCGATGCGGTGTGCGAACGATTAATGGAAATAGGCGCAGGTGAAAAAAGAATAAATTATCGTTTGCGTGATGCCGTGTTTAGTCGTCAGCGATACTGGGGAGAACCTTTTCCCATTTATTACGAAAATGGTATTCCTCGTTTAATCAATACAGAAGAGCTTCCAACACAATTGCCAGATGTAGATGCCTATCTTCCTACAGAATCCGGTGAGCCGCCTTTAGCTCGTGCGAAAAACTGGGAGAGAAATGGTATGCCAATGGAGTGTAATACCATGCCTGGATGGGCGGGATCATCTTGGTATTTTTTGAGGTACATGGATCCGCACAACACCCATGAAATAGCGAGCAAAGAAGCCATGAATTATTGGGGTCAGGTAGACTTGTATATGGGTGGGGCAGAGCACGCAACAGGCCACTTGTTGTATTCGCGTTTTTGGACGAAAGCGCTATTTGATCTAGGATACATACCATTCAATGAACCTTTTAAAAAGATGATTAACCAGGGAATGATCCTTGGTAGAAGCAGCTTTGTTTATCGCATTAAAGACACCAATACGTTTGTTACATACGAAAGAAGAAAAGAATACGAAACACAGCGACTGTATGCAGATATTTCTCTGGTAGATAATGATAAATTGGATGTTGAGGCCTTTAGGAATTGGCTTCCTGAATACGCCAGTGCCGAATTTATATTGAATGAAAACAATGAATATACGTGCGGTTCTGAGGTTGAGAAAATGTCGAAATCGAAGTACAACGTACAAACTCCCGACGAATTGGTGGAAAAATTTGGAGCAGATACATTGCGTTGTTACGAAATGTTCCTAGGCCCAGTTGAGCAGAGCAAGCCGTGGGACACCAAAGGAATTAATGGGGTGCACAATTTCTTGCGAAGATTCCATAGATTATTCTTAGTGAACGAGGCATTTTCAGTTTCTTCAGAAGAGCCTACAGCGGCTGAAATGAAAGTGGTTCACAAGACCATTAAAAAGATTACCGAAGATTTAGAGCGTTTTTCGTGGAATACAGTTGTTAGTGCTTTCATGATTGCAACGAATGAACTTACTGATTTGAAATGCAACAAACGCGCTGCTTTAGAGCCACTGGTGATTATGCTTTCGCCTTATGCGCCCCATTTGGCAGAGGAAATTTGGAGTGAATTGGGGTATACTAGTTCAGTTATGAATGAGACTTGGCCTGTGGCCGAGAATAAATATTTGGAAGACGATAATTTTGAATATCCGGTTTCTTTCAACGGGAAGACGCGATTCTTCCTGTCTTTACCAGCAGGTATGACAGCTGCAGATGTAGAAGCACAGGTTATGGCCCATGATAGCACAGCTAAATATTTGGAGGGAAAAACACCGAAGAAAATCATAGTTGTTCCGAAGCGAATTGTAAATGTTGTTATGTAATATTTAATTTCGAAATAGAATGATTTCAAGAGCCACCATTGATCGAATTTATCAAGCCATTCTCATAGAGGATGTAATTGGTGAATTCGTTCATTTGAAGAGAAGTGGCTCGTCATTTCGGGGATTATCTCCTTTCGTGAACGAAAAAACACCGAGTTTCTTTGTTGTACCGGCGAAAGGAATTTACAAGGATTTTAGCTCGGGTAAAGGAGGAAATGCCATTGATTTTTTAATGCAGCACGAAAAACTTTCGTATCCGGAAGCGTTGAGATGGTTGGCGGCGAGGTATAACATTGAAATTGAAGAGGAACAAGAGAGTGAGGAACAGCGAGCAGAAAAATCGGAAAGAGAACAATTAGCCGTTGTTACGGAATTTGCAAACAAGTATTTTCAAGAACAGCTGCATAATTCCGAACTCGGAAGAAATATTGGGTTATCCTACTTCGAAGAGCGTGGCTTCAGAGAAGACATCATTAAAAAATTTCAATTGGGTTATTGTCCTGAAGGATGGGACAAAATGTCACAAGCGGCGTTATCTGCAGGTCATTCATTAACCTATTTGTTAAAAACAGGATTAACGAGAGAAAAGGATGGTGCGCCCTATGACTTTTTTAGGGGAAGGGTAATGTTTCCAATTCACAATGTGAGCGGAAAAGTCATAGCGTTTGGAGGTAGAACACTGAAGGTAGAAAAGGAAATTGCCAAGTATTTCAATAGCCCAGAGAGTGATCTATACCACAAGAGCAATGTGTTATATGGAATGCATTTGGCAAAAAATGCCATGGTGAAAGATGACAATTGCTATTTGGTTGAGGGGTATACAGATGTAATAGCATTGCATCAAGCAGGAGTAGAGAATGTTGTGGCGAGTTCAGGAACAAGTCTAACAGAAGGACAAATTCGACTAATTAAGCGATTCACTTCCAACATTACAATCTTATATGACGGTGACAAGGCTGGTATTAAGGCAAGTTTTCGGGGTATTGATATGATATTGAAGGAGGGGTTGAATGCGCGAGTAGCAACTTTTCCAGATGGTGATGACCCAGATAGCTTTGCGAAAAAACATTCCAGTGAGGAGATTACAAATTATATAGCAAGCAATGCCAAGGATTTTATTCGCTATAAAACATCTCTTCTTCTTGAAGAAGTTGGAAACGATCCCATTAAAAAAGCGGGATTAATTAAAGGAATTGTAGAGAGTATTGCGCTTATTCCAGATGCAATTAAGCGATCTGTTTTCATTCAAGATTGTGCGCAGATAATGCAGATTGGTGAATCTGTTTTGCTTTTAGAATTAAACAAGATTTTACTCTCAAATAAAAAGGGTAAAGAGGAAACACAAACAACACCAGCTCCTCAGGATTTGCAGCAGGAAGTTCCGGTTGAACCAACTTCTTTAGACGATGGATTTACTACACGTCCTATTGAAAGAGAGTTAATTCGATTGCTCATTACCTATGGAGAGTATGCCATTTCAATCAATATCATTCAAGAAGATATGACGGTTAAGGCACAAGATATTTCTGTGGCAGATTATATCATTGGAACCATTGAAGAAGATAAAATAAAATTTCAATCTGAATTGTATCAACTCATGTTCAATGAATACGTTTCATTGGTGAATGAAAAATCGCTATTCGAAGAATCTGAATTTACTCAGCATGGAAATGAAAGGGTGCGAAATGAAGCTGCAGATATATTCACTCCAAAGTATCAACTGAGTGAAAATTGGATGAACAAGCACGGTGTTTACTCAGAAAAAGAAGAAGACCGCTTAGCAATTACAATCAAAGATTGCTTGTTTCGACTGAAATTAAGAAACGTACAATTGCGCATGAAAAGCTTGGAAATGGAGTTGGCAGAGGCGAAATCAGATGAAGAGATTTTCATGTTAATGGCTGAGAAGAAACGTCTTGATTTTGTTCGTGCAAAAATTGCCGATTACTTTGGAATTATCGCTTTATAATTGAATCAGTTTTCTTTTATCTTCGAACCAAATTAGAAAGGACATGAATAGAAAGGAATTTAAAAAATATGCAACGGGCCACTTGGGCATGAACAGCACAACGGTTGATGATGTGGTATCACATATGTATGGCCCTGAAATGATGACGAGAACTGTCATTGAAGAGAGAAATATGCCATTCAGGGAAGTGGATGTCTTTTCAAGACTGATGGCTGATCGCATTATTTTTCTTGGCACCGAGATAGACGATTACATTGCAAACATCATTCAAGCTCAATTGCTCTTTTTAGAAAGCACCGATTCTAAAAAAGACATTCAGATATACATCAACTCACCAGGGGGAAGTGTTTATGCGGGATTGGGAATTTATGATACCATGCAATACATTAACCCAGATGTTGCTACCATTTGTACAGGAATGGCTGCTTCTATGGGTGCTGTGTTGTTGTGTGCAGGTGCAGCGGGAAAAAGAACAGGTCTAAAGCACTCTCGCGTTATGATTCACCAACCGTTAGGAGGTGCTAGAGGTCAGGCTTCAGACATTGAAATAACGGCCAGAGAAATACAAAAATTGAAGAAAGAATTGTATGATATCATTGCCACTCATAGCGGTCAAACGTATGATAAAGTATGGGAAGACAGTGACCGTGACTATTGGATGATTGCCCAAGAAGCGAAGGAGTATGGAATGATAGATGAAGTTTTAGAAAGAAAGAAATAAACACCGCTTACAAAAACAGGGAAGAGACACGAACTTCGTGTCTCTCTTTGTTTCTAAAAAAATGAAAACATATTTTGTAGATGTGGTTGTGCCACTTGCAGTTCCGAAGCCATTGACCTATCGCGTGCCAATGGAATGGGAGTCATATGTGAATCAAGGAAGTAGGGTGGTTGTTCCTATTGGAAAATCAAAGAAATATACAGGAATCATTTGGCGTGTGCATGAGGAAGTTCCAAAAGATCATGCGGCTAAATACATTGATGAAGTACTCGATGACTTGCCAATACTATCTAAAAAACAAATGGAGCTGTGGAATTGGATGTCTCAGTATTATGCCTGCACATTGGGCGAGATCATGTCTGCAGCACTTCCAACTGGATTAAAACTATCAAGCGAAACCATTTATGTATCGAATCAAGTGGACGACTTGGTTTTGGAGCCACATGAACTGCTTTTGGTTGAATTCATATCAAAAAAAAATCAAGGAGAAGGGGTTTCAGCACAAGAACTTCAAGTACACCTGCCTTTGATTCAAGTTCAAAAAACAGTTCGGTCATTGTTGAAAAAAGGAGCACTTTCAGCATTGGAAGAGGTGAAAGAGAAGTTCGTTCCCAAGCGAATTACCTACCTCATGTTATCTCCTTCTTTTTGTTCAGACGAGGCGCTTCAAAACTGTTTTAATCAACTGGAAAAAAGAAATGCCGACAAGCAACACGCTGCTCTTATGACTTTTATTCAATTGAGCAACTGGAATGGAATAGAGGGGGTTGCTGTGAGAAAAAAAGATGTAATTCAAGCATCAAAAACAGATCATGCAGCAATTCAAGGATTAATTAAAAAAGGGGTTCTAATTCAAGAAGAAAGAAATGAACGTAGGGTTGTAGGTGAAGAAGCTACTCGTGATGAAATGCCTATTTTGTCTCAAGAGCAAGAGGAGGCAAAAGAGAAGATTTTGAATCACAAAGGAACAAGTTTGTTATTTGGTGTTACTTCCTCAGGAAAAACAGAAGTATACATTCACCTCATTGAACAACAGTTGAAAGAGGGCAAGCAAGTTCTTTTTTTACTTCCGGAAATTGCTTTAACCACACACCTTATTCATCGGGTTCAGGCATATTTTGGTGAGCAAGTTGGAGTTTATCACAGCGGCTACAGCACCCACGAACGAACAGAAGTTTGGCATCGTGTATTAGGTGGGAAATACAGATTTAATGTGGTTTTAGGGGCAAGAAGCGCGTTATTTCTCCCTTTCGAAAATCTAGGTCTAATCATAGTAGACGAAGAACATGAGGGGACATTCAAACAGCAAGACCCCGCCCCAAGATATCAGGCTCGTGATGCAGCAGTTATGTTGGGTATGATGCACGAAATCTCTGTGGTTCTTGGTAGTGCAACCCCATCTATAGAATCAATGTATAATGCAAATTCAGGAAGGTATCAGCGTGTAGATTTAACCCAACGCTTTGGTTTAGCACAACAGCCGAAGATTGAACTTGTTAATTTGAAGGCTGAGCTAGCAGCGAAACGTGTAACGGGAACATTTTCTCAGACATTGATTGATCAAATTTCCGAAACAGTAAAACAAGGAAATCAAGTCATATTATTTCAAAACAGAAGAGGCTATACACCGCTTTGGGAGTGCGTTATGTGTCATCACATTCCTGAATGCAAAAATTGCGATGTGAGCTTAACTTTTCATAAATCGAGTAATGAGTTAAAATGTCATTACTGCGGCTTTGTTCAAAAACCCCCCACCCAATGCCCAGCCTGTGGTGTACAAAATTTTAAAATGATGGGTGCGGGCACTGAAAAGATTGAAGAAGAGCTGCAAGATATTTTACCGCATGTACGCGTGGGGCGAATGGACATGGATGTTGCTAGGGGAAAGCACGCACATAAACAGCTATTAAATGAATTTGAAGAAGGTAAACTAGACGTGCTTGTAGGCACACAAATGGTAACCAAGGGATTGGACTTTTCTAAGGTTCAATTGGTTGGTGTGTTGAATGCCGATCGAATGATGAAACACCCAGATTTTCGGGCGTTGGAGCGGGCGTTTCAATTGCTTGTTCAAGTTGCTGGAAGAAGCGGAAGAAGAGAAGAAATGGGTAGAGTGTTGATTCAGACTTACGACACGGATCATTGGATTTTTCCTTACGTCATTGAAAATAATTTTGAAGGGTTTTATAGGATAGAAGTAAACGAACGGGAACAACACGCTTACCCGCCATTCAAGCGTATGATAAAACTTACTGTGAAGCATAAGGACAGGGTTGTTGTTCACAAAGCAACGCAACAAATCTTCGAGTGGCTGAAAACCGCATTGAACGGACATTTTTTTGGACCTGAAGAGCCGTATGTGAGCCGAATTAATAATTATTATATCCGTGTATTTTGGATTCGCATTCCAAAAATGACGGAACATTTATTGGTTAAACAATTTTTATTGGATTGTAAACTGAATTTATTGAAAGATCCAGAATTTAAAATGGTTCGTTTCGCGATTGATGTTGACCCGTCTTAAGAAGTAAATTCTTACCTTTGATTTCTAAACAAATTCGAATGTCAAAACAAGATATTTCTTGCTCTTTTTGTGGAAGAAAGAAAAGTGAAGCAGGTCTTTTAATCGCCGGAGTTTCAGGTCATATTTGTGCTGATTGTGCGGTACAAGCCAGTGAAATAGTCAAAGAAGAGTCGAAACCCAGAGAAGAGGAATCATTTCAATCTTCTGAAATTTTAAAGCCAAAAGAAATTCAGCATTTTTTAGACGAGTACATCATTGGTCAGGAAGAAGCAAAAAAAGTACTCAGCGTTGCTGTATACAATCACTACAAAAGATTAGCTCAAGGCGTTTCAAAGAAGCAAGATGAGGTTGAAATTGAAAAATCGAATATTGTATTGGTTGGGGAAACAGGAACAGGAAAAACACTTTTAGCGAAGACCATAGCGAAGATGTTACACGTTCCTTTTTGCATTGCAGACGCCACCGTTTTAACACAAGCAGGATATGTAGGTGAAGATGTTGAAAGCATTCTTTCACGGTTGCTGCAGAACGCTGATTATGATGTTCAAAAAGCAGAACGAGGAATTGTTTTCATTGATGAAATAGACAAGATTGCACGTAAAAGCGATAACCCAAGTATTACAAGAGATGTTAGTGGTGAGGGGGTTCAACAAGCCTTATTGAAACTTTTAGAGGGAGCAGTAGTGAGCGTGCCTCCGCAAGGCGGACGCAAGCACCCCGAACAAAAAATGATTCAAATTGACACCAAAAACATTCTATTCATTTGTGGCGGAGCGTTTGACGGTATTGATAAACACATTGAGAGAAGAATGAATACAGCTTCTATTGGTTTCAGAAGCGCCATGTCTCAAGAAGAAGTGCAAAGTTGGCTTCAGTTTATTTCTCCGGCCGATTTAAAACAATTTGGTTTAATACCAGAGTTAATTGGCCGTTTTCCGGTATTAACATTTTTGAATCCACTTAATGCCACAGCCTTAAGACGAATTTTAACGGAACCTAAAAACGCTTTGGTACGTCAGTACATGCGTTTATTCGAAATGGATGGTGTAAAGCTTTCTTTTGATAAGCAAGTACTTGATTTTATTGTTGAACAAGCCATGGAATACCAATTGGGCGCACGAGGACTACGCTCCATTTGTGAAGCTATTTTGTTAGACGCCATGTTTGAAATTCCAAATAACAAAGACCAAAAAGAATTCAAGGTGACTCTGACCTATGCAAAGGAGCAATTTGGAAAATCAAAAATCAGTAAACTGAAAGTGGCTTAGCATGTCTCAAGAGAAGCAAGAGGTGGTGGAAACCCCACTCATGAAACAATACAACGGAATTAAGGTACAGTATCCAGATGCCTTGCTGTTGTTTCGTGTTGGTGATTTTTACGAAACGTTTGGTTCCGACGCGGTAGAGGCGGCACGCATTCTTGGAATTACTTTGACAAAAAGGAAAAACGGCGCGGCTGCATATGTTGAGTTAGCCGGTTTCCCCCACCACGCATTAGACACGTATTTGCCGAAATTAGTTCGGGCTGGAAACAGAGTGGCTATCTGTGATCAGTTAGAAGATCCAAAACTCACGAAGAAAATTGTTAAACGCGGCATCACTGAACTTGTAACGCCCGGAGTGAGTTACAATGAAAAAACGTATGACAGCTCAAACAATCAGTTTTTAGCTGCTGTGGTCATGCGAAACAATTTAGCCGGTGTGAGTTTCTTAGATATTTCCACCGGAGAGTTTTATTTGGCAGAAGGATCATACCAACATGTAGCGAAGTTGTTACAAAGTTTTAGACCGAACGAAGTGTTGTTTCAAAAGCACACAGATCAGGCATTTCGTGAGGCATTCGGAGATACCAAATACTTTACTTTTCGGCTTGATGAATGGATTTTTTCATCAGATTATGCCGAAGAGGTACTGCAAAAACAATTTGGAACGAAGTCTTTAAAAGGATTTGGTGTAGATGATCTAAAATTGGGTGTTATTGCTGCCGGAGCGGCAATGCACTATTTGAAAGATACACAACATGATAAAACCGCGCACATACAAAAAATTGCTCGGTTAGAGCAAGACGCGTACATGTGGTTAGACCGATTCACCATTCGAAATTTAGAATTGGTGAATAGCATGCACGATGAAAGTGCTACACTTTACCACGTGTTAAATCAGACATGCACTCCCATGGGAGCAAGATTGTTGAGAAGGTGGATTTTGCTTCCATTAAAAGAAATTTCAGCGATTGAAAAGAGAGGTAACGCCGTGAAAGTGTTGACAGAAAACCAAGAGTTTTTAGCTGAATTAAGACTGTATTTGAATGGACTTGGAGATACTGAAAGGTTGGCTTCTAAAGTGGCAACATCGCGAATAAATCCAAGAGAATTACTGCAATTGGCGAAGGCAATGAACACGAGTAATGCCATTCAGCAATTGATAAAAGACAAAAACTTTCCTGCGTTATTTCATTGGGTAAAAGATCTGGTAGAACTTGAACATTGGGTGAATGAAATAATGAACACCCTGAACCCAGATGCTCCCATTGCCTTGAATAAAGGCGAGGTCATAGCAAAAGGAGTGAATGTAGAGCTCGATGAGCTCAGACAATTGCAGCAAAACGGGAAAGATTTTTTACAAAAAATACAAGAAAGAGAAAGTGAAAGAACCGGAATTCCTTCACTGAAAATAGCATTTAATAATGTCTTTGGCTATTATTTGGAAGTTCGCAATACGCATAAAGATAAAGTCCCACCCGAATGGATTCGCAAGCAAACCGTAACGCAAGCAGAGCGATACATAACGCCAGAGCTGAAAGAATACGAAGCGAAAATTACCGGAGCTGAAGAACGTATTGCAGTTTTGGAGGGGCAGTTGTATGTTGAGCTCATAGCTCAAACGCTACAAAAACTCAAAGAAATTCAACAAAACGCTCGAGCCCTTGCGGAACTAGACGTACTGAATTCATTAGCACAAGTAGCTATTTCCAATGCTTATGTGCAACCAGAGTGGTTATCTGAAAGCCGAATAGAAATTGAACAGGGAAGACACCCCATCATAGAGTTGAGATTACCACCCAATGAACCTTATGTTCCGAACAACATTGTTTTAGACGGAAAGGAACAACAAGTTATGATGATTACAGGTCCGAATATGAGTGGTAAGTCTGCCGTATTGAGACAAACTGCACTCATCGTTATTATGGCTCAGCTAGGCTCTTTTGTACCCGCAAAATCAACGCGTCTAGGGGTTTTTGATAAAGTTTTTACTCGCGTTGGTGCATCAGATAATATGGCTGCAGGTGAGTCTACTTTCATGGTGGAAATGAATGAGACAGCAAGCATTTTGAATAATTTAAGTGATCGAAGCTTAATTCTACTTGATGAAATAGGAAGAGGAACTTCCACCTATGACGGTGTCTCCATTGCATGGGCAATTGCCGAATACATTCATGAGCAAAAGGAAATTCGACCTAAGACATTATTTGCAACGCACTACCATGAGCTGAATGAAATGACCGAACGTTTTAAACGAATAAAGAATTTTCATGTAAGCGTTTCAGAAAAAGGCGGGAAAATAACGTTTAAGCGAACGCTTCAAGAAGGTGGTAGCAACCACAGCTTTGGAATTCACGTGGCTCAATTGGCCGGTATGCCGAAGCAAGTAGTTCAACGAGCAGATCTTATTTTGAAGGACCTGGAATCACGCAGGGGAGAGTCTGAAACACCTACCAGACTCGAAAAAAGTACAGATGAAAAAATGCAACTGAGCTTTTTTCAGCTAGATGATCCAACCTTGGAAAGCATTAGAGAAGAATTGAAACGTGTAGACGTTAATAATTTAACTCCAGTAGAGGCATTGTTGAAATTAAATGAGATAAAAAAATTAGTGGGTCAATAACCATTATCTTTGAATAAAGACAGAAAAAAAAATCGTATGGGATGTTCAAGTTGTAGTTCGAAAGGAGGAGTGCCAGCCGGTTGTCAGAGTAACGGTTCATGCGGAACTTGTGGTTGTTCACGAATGGAGGTGTTCGATTGGTTAGCAGGAGTGCCACTCCCAGAAGGTCAAAAACCTTTTGATGTTGCAGAATTGCGTTTTAAAAACGGACGTAAAGGCTATTACCGTAAAGGAGCCATGGACTTATTTCAGGGCGATGTAGTTGTTGTTGAAGCACAATCTGGATATGATGTTGGAGTGGTTTCATTAACAGGCGAACTTGTTCGTATTCAAATGAATAAGCGCGATGTTAAAGACAACTATGAACTGAAGAAAATTCTTCGCAAGGCAGAGCAAGCAGACTTTGAAACTTGGCAAAACGCCCGTAAAGAGGAGCAAACCACCATGATTCGCGCTAGAGAAATTGTGCGTGAATTGGGTTTGAATATGAAATTAAGCGATGTTGAATTTCAAGGAGACAGAACGCGAGCAACCTTTTACTACTCAGCAGAAGATCGCGTAGATTTCAGAGAGCTCATTAAACGCTATGCCGATGCGTTTAAAGTTCGAATTGAAATGAGGCAAATTGGTTTACGTGTGGAAGCGGGAAGATTGGGCGGAATTGGTTCTTGTGGAAGAGAGTTGTGCTGTTCAAGTTGGCTAACTGATTTCAGAGCAGTTTCAACAAGCGCTGCACGTTACCAACAGCTGTCATTGAATCCAGGAAAACTTGCAGGGCAATGCGGTAAATTAAAGTGCTGCTTGAATTATGAATTGGATCAATACGTTGAGGCAGTTAAAAAACTACCCCCTTCAAATGTGAAATTAAAATTGGCGAAAGGAACTGCTATTCATTTTAAAACAGACATTTTCAACGGTGTATTGTATTACAACATTGAAGGGGTATACGGAGAACCGCTCTTGGCCCTTAGTGCAGAAACTGTTCGTGACATCATTGAAAAAAACAAAAAGGGTGTTGTGGTTGGGGAAGTTATTTCCATTCAACAAGATGTAGAGCCGATTGCAAAGACAGATTTCGCCGAGGTGGTTGGTCAAGATGATTTGCACCGTTTCGATAAGAAAAAGAAATCAAATAAACCAGGGGGAAAAGGTGGAAAACGCCCATTTAGAAACAAGGGAAATAATCAAAAACCGAATCAACCTAACAATACGGGAAATAAACCAAAATGAAGCCGTTCTATTTAAGCATCTTTTTGTTATCTATACTCTTCTCATCATGCTCAGACGAGGCGGTTTATGAGGGAAATAAGGTTATCGAAAACGGAATTTGGGACAGTCAGAACGTTGCTGTGTTTGAATTTGATATTATGGATACCGTTAATCTTCACGATTTCTTTTTAGATATTCGGAATGGTGAAGAATATGAATTCAGTAATTTGAATGTATTTATTGAAATGGAATTTCCGAATGGAAAGCTAGCAGTAGACACGTTGGAGTGTCCCATGGCAGATGAGTTGGGAAATTGGTACGGTAAAGGCGGTCTGGGTGATTTGTATGACAACCGAATTATTTACAAATCGAAAAAGCAATTTCCAATCGCAGGACATTATAAAGTAAGTATTCATCAGGGTATGCGCGTTAATCCGCTACCTGGAATTTATGACATTGGCTTTCGCTTAGCGAAGTCGAAGTAAAACCTATTTCAGATTTTTTTTGCTCCAAATGTTGTATTTCATAATACACCAGATGGCTCTAAATCCGTCTTTCCACCCAATTTTTTTACCTTCTTCGTAGGTTCTACCGTAGTATGAAATACCAACCTCGTAGATGCGAATGTTTGGAATGCGCGAAAGTTTTGCAGTGACTTCAGGTTCGAACCCAAAGCGCTTTTCTTTTAATAACAAACTTTTTGCAATGTCTGCACGCATCAGCTTATAGCAAGTTTCCATGTCTGTTAAATTCAAATTGGTGAACATGTTACTTGCAAAAGTTAGCCACCCATTTCCAATGCTATGCCAGAAGAATAGAATGCGGTGGGGTTTTCCACCCATGAAACGAGAACCATATACAACATCTGCCCCCGCTTTGAATACCGGTTTAATAAGTACGTTGAACTCTTCTGGGTCGTATTCCAAATCGGCATCTTGAACAATCACAAAATCGCCAGTGGCAATTTCAATGGCCTTGTGAATAGCAGCACCTTTTCCTTGATTAACTGGCTGTGAATAAAATTTAAAATCGCGTTCTGGATGATTAGCAATATATGCCTCTACAACTTCAACGGTATTGTCGCGAGATGCATCGTTTACAATTACAATCTCCATTTGAATGTTATTCGGAAGAACCACTTCGCCAATTCTATCTAGAATATGATGAATGGTAGCTCCTTCGTTGTATGCTGGAATTAATACAGAAAGTTTATTGAACGGATGATTCATTTTTGCTTAATCATTTTAGGAACACGAAAATAATACATGTCTTTTGCAGGGGCGTTGCTTAGTGCTTCCGCTTGAGAAATAGTTGACTTTACTTCATCTTCGCGAAGCACAGTGTTTGAAGACGTCATAAACATGAGAGGCTCTACACTCGTGGTGTCAAGCTCTTTTAGCTTATCCACGAAAGCAATCATTTCATTTAGCCCCTTCACCATTTCGTTTTCCTCCTCATTGGTAAAGGAAAGCTTACTCAACTTCGCTAATTTTTGAACTGTGGCTTTATCTACTTCCATTTGCGTTGAGTTCGAGTTCAATTATTTCTCGAACATGATTGCGCAAAGTTAATACATCTCTTGCTTTTTCAGTATTGGGATAGATTGGCTCATGAATAACTACGTCAACCACCTGTGGCGATGAAAACTGAAACAGTTTAGCTGGGTCTAAAAGAATTTTATAATTTGATTTAAAGGTGATGGGAACAACAGGAACCTGATTTTCAACAGCCACCTTGAAGGCACCGTTTTTAAAGGGAAGTAGGCTGGGTGCATGATCGGGAATAGTTCCCTCTGGATACATAGCCACAGGCATTCCGTTTCGCAAACTTTTGGCCACACGATCCATAGCTACCATGGCCGCTTTCGTTTGTCCGCGTCGAATGGGGATATCTTGTTTTCGGAAGAATAAATTGAACAGTGGCCACTGCAATAACTCGCCCTTTCCTACAAAAAGAAAAGGTCGTTGAATAACTTCATACATGAAAACGGTATCGAGGTAACTGCTGTGATTTGCAACAATAAGAAAAGCACCTTCAGGCAGTTTTGCTTTTTGATTGATTTGAATTGGACAGAAGATAAATTTTCGAATACAAGTGCCCCACCAGCGCTTCAAAGGAAACGCGCGCCAATGTCTTTCACGGCTTTTATAAATCCAAACAAATGGGATATATAGTAGAATGAGACTGAACCAAAATACAAGGCCTATCCACAATTTGTAGAGGAAATACAAAGGACGAAATAGAAAGTTCAAGGTTAATAGGTTCTTGTTGTGAAGTTATGAAAGCACAAGCTAAACTTCACTATAACCTAAATTTTTTCTTACTCTTCCTAAAGTTGCTTGAGCGGTAGAACGAGCCTTTTCAGCGCCTTGAAGCAAGATTTGATTCAGTGTGGCTTTGTCTTGAATTAGTTCGGTATAAGCTGCACGCTCTTTTGAGAAGCGATCTAAAATGAGACCGAGCAATTCCTTTTTAGCATGCCCCCAACCGTATCCGCCGGCCATGAGTTGCTCTTTCATTGTTGCTGAAAACGCAGCTCCACCAATTAATTCAACCAAGGCACAAATAGCGTTTGCATTAGGGTCCTTTGGATCCTCAAGCGCTGTTGCATCAGTTACAATCTGTTTGTTAATGACATCTTTCAATGTTTTTTCAGGAAGGAAAATATCAATGTAGTTTCCATAACTTTTACTCATCTTTTGTCCATCTGTTCCCGGAACATACATGGTAGCCTCGTTTACTTTAGACTTGGGAAGAACAAAAGTTTCGCCCATCTGATGATTGAAGGCTGCAGCAATGTCTCGGGTTATTTCTAAATGTTGTAGCTGATCTTTTCCTACTGGAACCTCTTCGGCGTCGTATAAGATGATATCAGCGGCCATAAGAACCGGATAAGTAAAAAGCCCAGCATTTACATCTTTTAATCGGTCTGACTTGTCCTTGAAGCTATGTGCGTTAGCCAACATGGGGAAAGGTGTAAAACAATTCAAATACCAAGTCAGCTCAGCAACTTCAGGCACGTCGCTTTGTCTGTAAAACACATTTTTATTTGCATCGAATCCACACGCAAGCCAGGCTGCGGCCACGCTATATGTGTTTTCTTTTAAGATTTCAGCGTTTTTAATTTGAGTTAAGGTATGAAAATTTGCAATAAAAAGGTATGCCTCATTATTTGGCAAATTACTCATTTCTATTGCGGGTAAAATTGCACCTAAGATATTCCCCAAGTGTGGAGTTCCAGTACTTTGAATGCCTGTTAATACGCGTGCCATAATTCTTTTTTTCGCTGCAAAGAAAGGTTATTATTTGCTTTTTTCTTTATCGTATTTTTTCTTGTACAACAGATACATTTCAGTTTGCATGTTGCTTAATTCAATGCTTCTTCCGTTAATGTAGGCCAGTCGAAGTTGATTGGTGGTAACATTTAATGCGTCGCCATAGGAAACGAAAAGCGTTGCACTTTTTCCAACTTCCAGACTACCGAAATGGTCATCAATACCAAGAATACTCGCTGCGTTAAGTGTAAGTGCTTTTACAGCCTCTTCGTACGGAAGGCCATGGGCAACGGCGGTTCCAGCCATGAACGGAAGATTCCGTGTTCCCATACGTTCCATATCTCCTTCATTTTGGAAAGCAAATACAATTCCCGCGTCGTTTAATTTTTTTGCTAGAGCAAATGAAGCGTGCGGATCATCTTCATCAAGGGTGGCTAGGTCGTGCACGCGACGAAGTAAAACAGAAATATTTTCTTCTTTTAAGATTGATGCGGCAAGTGGAGCGTCATATCCGCCAACTAGCACCATTTTCACAATACCCATGTTGCGCTTGAATTGAATGGCTTCATGAATTGACTTTAACTCGTCTGCATGCACATAAAGTGTTTTGGATCCATCGAAGAGTCCTTTCATGGCTTCGAAGCGCAGTTCGGTAAGATCTCCTTTCGGCGCTTTTGCATATGCTCTTGCGTCTGTGAAAAACAATTCAATTTCTCTTTTTTGTTGATCGTAGGTTTTCACTTTTGATACAAGTATTCTGCCTTTGTCGTAGTGTCTGTGAATGACTTGAGGCCAATTCAGATGAAGTCCATCATCTACTCGGACCGCGGCGTCTTCCCAATTCCAGGCGTCAAATTGCATGATAGAGGAAGATCCTGAAATTATTCCGCCACGAGGCGTTACTTGTCCAAGTAACACACCGTTTGAACGAACGGTGGGAATAATTTCGGAATCGGCATTATACGCAATAACCGAACGAACGCTCGGTTTAAATGTGCCCACTTCATACAAATCATTCTGTGCACGAATAGCGTCTATTTCAACCAACCCCAACGAGGTGTTTGGCGCAATGAATCCCGGGTAAACATGTTGTCCTTCGATTGGAATAACTTTATCGAATTTCGTAAAATCTATACGAGACACAGTAGCATCTGCAACAAGTGTGATCACACCGTTTTCAAAGCCGATGTGCGCATTTTCAATTATCTGTCCATTGCCTAAATGCGCATAACAATTGGTTAGTAGAATGGAATTACTCTGGGCAGGCGCAGGGGTTGGACGGTGTTGTCCTTGAACAGCAAATGCTGAAAGTAATGCAAGCGATATAACTATTTTTCTAATCATTGTTTCTTATTCTTTAATGAAAATGCCTTTAGAAGTTTCGTCCATACTGTCACAATGAAAATGAAATGGATTTTTTGGTTGAGGTTTTCGTGTGGAAGCCCCGCCATTTTTTGCTTCTTCCATTTTCTGAATAATACGTTCGCGCTCAGATGCAAATGCGATCCTTGCTTTCTCGTCTTCTTCCAAATTGAAATAACAAGCTCCGTCTATATATGTCCTTTCTGCTCGAGCATATATACTCAATGGTTCGTTGTTCCAAACCACAAAGTCTGCATCTTTTCCAACTTTCAACGAACCCATGCGATCATCTAAGTGTAAAAGTTTAGCCGGATTCAAGGTTACCATCTTCAAAGCTTCTTCTTCTGGCACACTTCCATACTTTACAATTTTTCCTGCTTCTTGATTCAAACGAGCGCCCATTTCCGCATCATCTGAGTTGATGGCAACAGTAATTCCTTGCTCATACATAACAGCAGCATTGTACGGAATAGCATCTTTAACCTCTGCTTTATAAGCCCACCAATCGCTGAATGTAGAGGCTCCTGCTCCGTGAGCTTTCATTTTGTCTGCGACTTTATAACCCTCTAGAATGTGTGTGAACGTATTTATTTTGAAGTTGAAACTGTCAGCCACATGCATGAGCATGTTAATTTCACTTTGCACATAGCTGTGGCAGGTAATGAAGCGTTCCTTGCGTAGAATTTCTAAAATGGTTTCCAATTCTAAATCTCTTCTGGGAGCGCTAGGCATGGGAAGACCTTTCTTGACCTTCTTACAAGCGGCGTAGTAATTTTCCCATGTTTTTCCATATTCCAACGCGCGGTAGAAATGGTCGTAATAAACCTGCTCCACTCCCATGCGGGTTTGTGGGAAACGCGTTACTGCGCGATCACCCCAATTGCTTTGCTTCACGTTTTCTCCTAACGCGAATTTGATAAATCCAGGAGCGTTCTCAATCTTCATTCCTTCTGCATTTGCCCCCCAACGCAATTTTACCAAAGCACTTTGTCCACCAATTGGATTCGCACTTCCGTGAAGCAACTGCGAAGCGGTTGTACCTCCAGAAAGTTGACGGTAGATGTCAATGTCTTCTGGATAGATGACACTTCCCTCTTCAACTTCTGCACTGCTAGCTTGTGTGCCTTCATTTACACTGGAAAGCGCAATGTGGCTGTGCTCATCAATAATACCAGGAGAAATGTGTTTTCCAGTGGCGTCTATTTCTTTCACAACCTCACCTTTCGGAATTACGAAATCTACGCCTATTCCAGCAATTTTTCCGCTTTTTACCCAAAGGTCTCCTTCTTGAATTTTTCCGTTTTCACACGTCCATAACGTGGCATTGCGAAACACCACGTTTTCTTGTTGGGGTAGCATGGTTCTTCCATAAGCGGTGAACGGATAAATGATTTCACCCGGAAGAGACTTTGTTTTTTCTCCCTTTTTTACATCTTCTTTTTTTGGCAAAGAATTAACAATAGCATTTATTGAAAAAGAGAGTTTTCCGAAGGTGATAAGATCTAAAACAAGTTCTTTTTCTTTTGAATGAATATTTCCTGAAACACGCGTGAATGACACACTATCTAATATTATTTCTCCAACAGGAAACCCGTCCTTTAGCTGTAATTTCAATTGTATAAGTGTACTGTCTTTCGGATTTGAACCAAGAGCCTCATGTAGTTTTTTTAATTCCTCAGTTGTCTTCAACTTAGAGTTAATTATAACCTCCTCCCCCTTACCCTTTTTACTCTCTGCCTTAATAGTCACTCCTTGGACAGAAATGGTATACATCCCCTCAAGAGAGACAGATTCAGCATTTGAAACAAAGTAAGGTTTCCCGTTTACCCATGTTTCTAACACTTTTGATTCGGGTGTAAAGAGCTCTTTATTGGTAATAATAAAATTGGCGTCATACCCAGCAAGAATAGATCCCACGCAATGTTGAGCGTTCAAATATTGAGCTGGACGAGTAGTTAATGCGGCTAATGCAATATTCGCGGGTAGTCCGTTTTCAACAGCAATCCGAATGTTTTCAAGCAATTGGCTTTTGTCTTCAAGTCCGCTAGACGTAATGCAGAACTCAATTCCTGCTTTATTCAAATAGGCCAAGTTAAAAGGCGCCAATTCCCAATGTTTTAATTCTGCTGTAGAAATATATCGGTTACTTGCGGGATCGCTCACATCAAACGCTTGGGGATAATTTACAGGAACAATGAATTTTCCTTTAGTCGCTTTCATTTCTTCAATGCGCTGGTATTCGTTTCCTCCTGTTTTGAATAGGTACTGCACACCAAACTCGTCACCAATAATATCTGCTCGAAGAATGTTCCACTTGTCATTCGCTTCAAAAATTTGAGCAAGGCCGCTATTCGCGTTCATTGCGCGAAGAGAAAGGTTAGTTTCTCCAGCACCTTTCAAATTGGCATACCAGCTTGCATCGCAATACGTTTGCCTGAGTAATGCAATACTTCCCATGATGGATGAGGGGTATTGCTGTGGACTACTTCCTTTATTAAAAGAAAAGAATGCGGCAGCTTCAGATTGAATAACGTCAGCATGTATTTCATTTCCCAAGGCAATTAGAACCCCAGTTCCACGAGAAATTCCATCTGCCTTGTGCGCACATACCGCAGTTATTCCAGCACTTCGATAACTTGTTGCATCGTCATCATTGTGTTGAATTTGTAAGGACGCATTATACTCAGGATGAATGGCCGCGTTCCAGCCCAAGATGCTTTTTCCTGAATCTTCGGTTTCTTCGCCGTGATTGTCATTTTGTTTTTTTGGAATTCCATAAGTGGAAAAAACATCAATGAATCCGGCGTATATGAATTTACCTTTGGCATCAATAATTACACAGTGTTTTGGAATCTGAATGTTATTTCCAACAGAAATTATTTTTCCCTTTTCAACAATAACAGTAGCACCCTCAAGTTTACTATCTGGTGTGGAATATACTGTTGCATTAGTAAGGGCATAGGCGCTAACATCTTTTGGTCGAATGCCATTAAACGGGAAGGTTTCTTGTGCAAGCAAAAAAGAGGAGTGCGAAGCAAGTAGAATTAAAAACAAGAGTTTTTTCATGTTGTCATTTAAAATGAAAATCGATTTCGATTCTAACAAAAATAGTGGGATTCAAATGAACATCGCGTGTAAATGTTATCCTTGAATGCAATTACATTTGTATTATGAGCGAAAGAAAAAAAATACCTACCGCATTATATGCCGAAATGACTCCGAATCCCGCTACAATGAAGTTTGTGGCGGATAGACTTTTATTAACCGGTGGCCTGCAAGTAGAATATCAAAATAAAAATGAAGCAAAAGGCTCTTCTCCTCTTGCAGAGGAGCTTTTCAATTTTCCATTTGTTACAAATGTTTTCATAGCCAACAATTTTGTTACCGTAACCAAAGATGAATCCTTGACATGGGACATGATCGTCATGCAATTGAGGGAATATATGAGAGAATGGTTAATGGATAATGAAATTGCCGTAACAACGGTGCCAGCGCATTTGATAAACAGGGCCCCACAGGCCATTTCGAGTGACAATGATGAAAAGACAATTTCAAACCCCCTTCCAAAGTTTGAATCCACAGAATTAGACGAAGCCATTCAAGCCGTTCTAGAAGAATATGTAAAACCAGCGGTTGAAAGAGATGGCGGCGCAATAGATTTTATTGGATTTAAAGATAAAACGGTATATGTCCAAATGAAGGGGTCTTGCGCGGGTTGTCCATCTTCAACAGCAACTCTCAAAGGCGGCATTGAGAATTTATTAAAAGCGAAATTTCCTGAATCCATTGAATGTGTAAGCTCTATTTAATGAAAAAAAACCTTTTTTTAATAGCATTCTTTACGCTTGGTTTATTCGCGTTGAACGCACAAATATCTGCCCCGAAGTATGTAAATGAATTTTTACAGATTGGGGTGGGGGCTCGAGCATTTGGAATGTCTGGTGCACAGGTGTCATCTGTTTCAGATGTAACCGCAGGTTATTGGAATCCGGCAGGCTTACTGCAACTCACAGATCAATGGGAGTTCGCAACCATGCACAATGAATATTTTGCTGGAATTGCGAAGTATGATTTTATTTCTGCAGGTAAGAAGGTAGATGAGAAAACGGCCCTGGCGGGAACCATAATACGTTTTGGCGTCGATGATATACCGAACACGCTTGATTTGTATGACCCAAATGGGAACGTTGATTATTCTAGAATAACAACGTTTAATGCCGCTGATTATGCATTTATTTTTTCTATTGCTCGTGACGGATTTTCAACCAAATCAAATTTTGTAAATCAGTTGAAATTTGGAGGAAACGTTAAACTTATTTACCGCAATATTGGCTCATTTGCAAACGCTTTCGGTATTGGCTTCGATTTAGGAACTCAAATGAAGAAAGAACACTGGAGCGCAGGGCTTGTTATTCGAGATGCAACAAGCACCTTCAATGCATGGATGTTCAATCTAAACGAGTCGGCAGTTACTGTTTTTCAGAATACGGGTAACGCACTCCCTGAAAACGGCCTGGAGATAGCTCTTCCACGTTTTATAGCAGGAGGCGCTTATCATGGAAAATGGAATAAAAAAATCAAGGGAGAGGAGCTCTCATATCTCATAGAATCGAACGTTCAACTTACTACAGACGGGCAAAGAAATACCCTAGTTTCCATGAAAGGTTTGAATTTAGACCCCAACGTTGGGTTTGAATTAGGCTATGCCAACACCTTGTTTCTTAGAGGCGGAATAGGTAATGTTCAGCGATCTGTTGATTTCGACAACACGCAATACATGTCTTTCCAACCCAACATTGGCGTTGGAATTCGATTGCGTAAATGGTTTTTAGATTACGCATTGTCAGACGTAGGAAATCAATCAGATGTTCCTTACAGCAATGTGTTTTCTCTGAAAATCAAAATTTAATCTACCACGAAGCGAACAGATTGATTGGTCTGCTCTCCCTTTATTTGAAGGGTGTATAATCCTGAAGGTAAATTCAAATCAAAGGTCTTTGAAAACATTCCTCCTGGAATGGCTACGCGCTCCGTGTATACTTGTTTTCCCGTTAAATCGAAAATGCGAACATTCGTTTTATCAAATCTCGGTAAAAACGTGTTCAATGTAAAGGAACCTGCATTTGGATTGGGGTAGATTAAACTTTCTGACATTGTATTTAGTGATTCATTCACGTTTACAATAGGCTCAACAACTATATTTTCATCGCCATTCACATAATAAGTGTAACAGTAGAAAACAATCATCATTTCATCGCCCGTCTCTTCGCCAGCAATTACCAGCTGCGGTGGATTGTTTGGATTATATGGGTTGGCCGAAGTGTTATCATAAAAAGCCTCTGCTCTCAACTGTGTTCCTTGCGGAATTGGAATAAGTTGTGGGTAATTGTAGCTCAATTGCCATTCAAAACGCCAATTTGGAATACTAATAAGAGGTTCAGTGCTACCATCAGCAAGCTCGGCCCAACTGCTTATGCTTCTTCCTATCAAATGCATATGGGGAAAACAACCTATGAGTGAAACATGATAAGGAACGTTATACGTTTCTGTAAAGGTTGCTGTTTGATTAGCCGGAATGAATAGGAAGTTTTGATCCAAAATGCCTGGTGCATGAACCAATATAGGGTTATACCAAACTTCTCTTGGTGTAGGATCATCTGAGTAATGCAGATTCACAGTTGTTTGATCCGTTTGACCAAGAGTCCCTGCTGGATAATGAAATTCAATTAAAAAATCACCTCCAGCCTCGAGACGTTGCGCAAAACCATTGGGAACCCACAGTGGTCCTCCTCCCGGCGCCCATGCGGCAACGAATTTCGCCCCGTCCACCAATCCTCCTCCGGTGGATTGAAAACCCTCTCCCGGATCGTTCGCATCCTGCTGCGCGCCGGTTCCCGTAGGATCATAAGAAATAACAACGTGGTGTACAATGTCATCGTTTCCTGGAATAATTTCAATTGCGTCTAACCAACCGTCCTGAACAAGCCCGCTTGGAACAACGAATGTTCTGTAGTAATCTGAATTCGTTGCTGGACTAGTGTAATTCGGCGTCATGAAGCTGGCGTCAATACTAGGAAGTTGAGTATTGTCATTAAAAACTGGTGCTGTTGGAGCCAGGGCTAAATCTCCTGAAGGTGCACCGGCAGAAATCCAGTTTTCAATGGTTTGTTTTTCAATAGCAGTTAAAACATTCTCCCCAACGAAATGTCTGTAATTCGGGTCTGCCGGCCATGGGGGCATTTCACCACTCATGATTGCAGTATAAATACTTGATTGTCCATTGTAAGCGTCCTCGTATGTCATAAATGACGAAGGCCCAATCCCCCCAGCATGGTGGCACTTCGCGCAATGATCAAAAAGTATAGGAGCCACATCTTGACTCCAAGTTTGAGCTTGAAGATGAGAACTCATTAAAAAGAGCCCGCTACAAAAGAGTAATATTTTTTTCATAATCTACAGATTGATTCAAATATAGTCAAATTCAAATGGCTGAAGTTGTCAATGATCAATGGTTTTCAGTTGAGATGTGTTTATTATTCCAATGGTTTAACCCTTTTCCAACTTTTTTTCATCCGATCTTGCATACATGGAAATGGTTCGTATAGAAAACCTATCTGCGACATTTGGTGATTCTTGCGTTTTAAAAAATGTCTCGATGAGACTGAAAAAAAATGTTTGGCTCTCTGTTGTTGGTGAATCCGGAAGTGGAAAGTCGTTAACGTCATTAACCTTGTTAGGTCTTTTGGATAACACGAATATCAAATACACTTCAGGGTCAATTGTTGTTTCCCCACCACTCAGTAGTGAAATTCAAGAATTTGTAAATCCCCATGATTTAAAAGCATTCAGAGGTAATGGTATTGGATTTATATTCCAAGAGCCCATGACGGCATTGAATCCAGCATTGACATGCGGAACTCAAATGTTAGAGGCTATTCCAAGAGGTATTGGAAAAAAAGAGGGAAGGGAGCGAGTAATACAACTTTTCAATGAAGTACAATTACCTACTCCGGCGGAGGTTTACAAGAAGTATCCACATCAACTTTCCGGTGGACAAAGACAACGAGTCATGATTGCCATGGCTTTAGCAGGAAGCCCCAAGCTACTTATTGCTGACGAACCAACAACAGCTTTGGATCCAACGGTGCAAAAGACGGTTTTAGATTTATTAAAAAATCTTCAATCCACGCGCGAGTTATCGATATTATTTATTTCTCATGACCTTGAGGCCGTAGCAAATGTATCCGATGAAGTTATGGTTATGCAAAAGGGTCAAATTGTGGAACAGGGCACGGCGCTTGAGATTTTACACTCTCCCCAACACCCATACACACAGGGTTTACTGGCATGTAAGCCGAGTAAAGAAAAAAAGGGGGAACGGTTAATGACTTTGAAAGATGAGATAGTAATTAATAAAACGTATGCTTTTTTAGAATCACAATCATCAATTTTAGAGGTTAAAAATATTTCAAAGCAATACAACAAAACAGAGCACAAAGCCCTGAACAATGTATCATTTAATATTCTCCAAGGGCAGAGCTTGGCTCTTATTGGAGAGAGTGGCTGCGGCAAGACCACATTGAGTAAAATTTTACTAGGACTTTTACCCCCAACCACAGGTTCTGTGCTATGGAAAGGAAATGAACTTTTAAATAGCGGCCAATTATTTTCAAGAAGTGTCAGAGGGAAGATTCAAATGGTTTTTCAAGACCCATTTGCCTCTTTGAATCCAAAGCATACCATTGCCACAACCCTTGCCGAAACACTTCGCGTATACGAACCTAATCTTTCAAAAAGTCATTTGATTGAGCGTGTGGAAAGCTTGTTAAACGAAGTAGGTATGGAAGGAGACGCGCGTTTCAAATACCCTCACAATTTTTCGGGCGGGCAAAGACAACGTATTGTAATTGCAAGAGCTTTAGCATCTCAACCTGAGTTACTCATTTGCGATGAGGCTGTTGCTGCTCTTGATGTCTCTGTTCAAAGTCAAATTCTGAACTTGCTCAATGAATTAAGAGAACAAAAAAGCCTCAGCTATCTGTTTATTTCACATGATATGTCGGTTGTTTATCACATGTGTGACTCTGCCATTATTATGCAAAAGGGAGAAATCATAGAGTCTGGGTCAATTTCAGATATTTTCAACGCGCCTAAAAATCTTTATACCCAAGAACTTTTGCGCTCAGCTCGAATGCTCGTGTGATTATTATCACAGCTAAGTACATTCATACCACCTACCTTCGTTAAATGAATTTGCTTTTGATTTTCATCGGATGGATTGGCGCTCTTTTTATGGGCTTTATATTAGGAGCAATTGGAGGAGGAGGAGCCTTACTATCCATACCAATTTTAGTTGGTATATTTCATTTAAATATGATTGAGGCAGCTTCCGCATCGTATTGGATACTCCTGTTAGGAGCCTCTGTAGCATTGATATCAAAACGGTCTTTTGTTCGTTGGGAATGGGCGATAAAATTTTTACTAGTGTCTACTCCAACATTAGTAATTACTCGAACATGGATTTTACCTGCTCTTCCGAAAGAAATTGGAGGAGTTTCAATAAATCAAATGTTAACTGTATTGTTCATTGGAATTGTCTTTCTGGTTTACATTATAGGAAGGAAATCCGCAGCGATTTCATTTGAATACTCAAAACTAGGATTTTATTCAAAGGCAACAACCGTGGGAATTTTGGGAGGCTTAATTGGAGCAGGAGGAGGATTTTTGATTGTGCCTGTTTTGAATTCCACAAGACAACTAAAAATGTCAGAGGCGGTTGCAACAAGTCTTGTTGTCATTTTTGTGAATGCAACAACGGGTATTGTTACTTCTTGGAATATTCAAGCACAATTACCATGGTCGCATTTGTGGATTTTTATCTTGCTCGCAATCACGGGTGCAATGATTGGTGGTATTACATCAAAGAAGTGGGAAGATCAAAAGCTGAAACAAGTCTTTTCTCTAATTTTGCTATTCGTTGGAATAGGAATGACAATCAAAGAAATAATAGTAAGTATATGAAAATAGAACAGATTTACACCGGATGTTTAGCTCAAGGAGCCTACTACATTGAAAGCAACGGAGAGGCTGTAATTATTGATCCATTACGTGATGTTCAGTCATACGTTGAAAAGGCGAAATCGAATGGAGCTGTGATTAAATATATTTTAGAAACTCATTTTCACGCTGACTTCGTGAGCGGACATTTGGAGTTAAGCGAGGCCACAGGTGCGAAAATTGTTTTTGGACCAAGTGCCAAAACAAGTTTTGACTCGCATGTTGCTCATGATGGTGAAATACTAAAAGTTGGAAATATTACCATTGAAGTTCTTCACACGCCTGGACACACTTTGGAAAGCAGTTGCTTTTTATTACGCGATGAACAGGGTGTTCAGCACGCCGTGTTTACTGGAGACACCTTGTTTATTGGTGATGTTGGAAGACCAGATTTGGCCCAAAAAGCAGGTTCAATTACACAAGAAGATTTGGCTGGAATGCTTTATGATAGCCTAAGAAATAAATTAATGCCTCTAGATAATCATGTATTGGTTTATCCCGCGCATGGCGCGGGAAGCGCGTGTGGTAAGAACATGAGTAAGGAAACGTTTGACACACTGGGTCATCAGAAAGAAGTGAATTACGCATTACAAAACATTTCCAAAGAGCAGTTCGTGCAAGAACTTACAACTGGTTTATTGCCACCGCCCTATTATTTTGCTGAGAATGTTGCCTTGAATAAAGCTGGTGCTAACAGCTTAAATCAGGTTTTATCAAAGTCTACGCAAGGCCTGAATCCAGAGCAATTTCAATTGAGAAGCGAAGACGATTCTGTATTGATTCTTGACGTAAGGGCGCCTCAAACTTTTTGTCAAGCATTTATTCCAGGATCTATCAATATTGGTCTAAAGGGCGATTTTGCTCCTTGGGTAGGTACTCTTATCACCGATTTGAAACAATCTATTTTGCTGGTAGCAGACGAAGGTCAAGAAGAAGAGGCGATTACTAGATTGGCTCGTGTTGGATATGATGGAGTAGTTGGATTTTTAAGCGGAGGAATTGAGGCCTGGAAGGAAAGCGGTTTCGAATTGGATAATATTGAAAGTATTCATGCAGAAGAATTTGAAAAGCGAGTTGCTGAAGGTGATTTCAAAGTTTTTGATGTGAGAAAACCAGGTGAATATGAAGCAGAGCATTTGGAAATAGCATACACCACGCCATTGCACGAACTTAACTTACACATGTTGAAGTTTCAAGATGAAAAAACGAAGTACATACATTGTGCTGGTGGATATAGAAGTATGATTGCTTGCAGCATTCTAAAGGCCAGGGGAGTAGCGCATGTAATAGATGTAGCTGGAGGGTTCAATGCCATTTCAAAAACCAATCTTACACGAACCCAATTTGTTTGCCCGAGTAAAAAGTAGAATGCAGTATATTTGAAAAAAAATTCGTTATGGGAATTGGGTTCAAAGAAATATTAATCATTTTGGTAATTGTGCTTTTGTTGTTCGGAGGAAAGAAGATTCCTGAGTTAATGCGTGGTCTAGGTCGTGGAATGAAGGAATTCAAAGACGCGAGCAAAGGCGATGCACCAGCAGAAAAGACAGAAGAGAATAAGTAATTTTCTTTAATATGTCTTTTAAATCCTTAAGAGAGGTGCAAAAAGCACTCTCTAACGCGTCCATTACATTTGAAGAGCTCGTTCAGTCGTATCTGAATAAGATTGAACAGAGGAAAAACTTAAATGCCTTTATAGAAATTTGGCCAGAAGAATCTTTAGCTCAGGCAAAAGCGCTTCAGCAAAAATGGAATGAAGGGAAAGCCGGTAAATTGGCTGGAATGGTCATTGGTATTAAAGACAACATCTGCTTCAAAGATCACGGCGTTTCAGCGTCGTCAAAAATATTATCCAACTTTAAATCCCTTTTTCATTCTACAGTTGTAGAAAGATTATTAGCAGAAGACGCTATAATTATTGGCCGATTGAATTGCGATGAATTTGCAATGGGATCGTCCAATGAAACATCATATTACGGCCCTGTTCTAAATCCATTAGATGAAAATCGTGTGCCTGGGGGGTCCTCAGGAGGTGCAGCAGCAGCAGTTGCTGCAGATTTGTGTTTGGCTGCTTTGGGAAGCGACACGGGGGGAAGTATTCGTCAACCGGCCTCATTAACGGGAATAGTGGGCTTCAAGCCTTCTTATGGTGTTATTTCAAGACATGGACTTGTTGCATACGCGTCAAGCTTTGATCAAATCGGGCCAATGACAAAATGCATTGAAGATGCCCAATTGATCACGGAAATTATTTCTGGGCCTGATGAGTTTGATAGCACCGCATTTCAAGCGAAACTGAATTTTGGCAATGCATTTAACGGAAAGCCTAAAATTGCTTACCTCAAAGAAGCTGTTGAAAACGAAGCGGTTCACCCAGAAATTCGCAATCGCGTAAATGCATACATCGAAAATTTAAGAGCAAAAGGATTTCAAGTAGACCCCGTATCTTTTCCTTATTTAGATTACATGGTGCCCACGTATTATGTTCTTACTACAGCAGAGGCATCATCGAATTTAGCTCGATTCGATGGAATAAACTACGGATATAGAAGTGCTGATGCTGTTGGAATAGACGAGGTTTACACCAAGAGCAGAACAGAAGGGTTTGGCAAAGAAGTGAAGCGCAGAATTTTATTGGGAACATTTGTTCTCAGCGCGGGTTATTTCGACGCTTACTATGGAACGGCTCAACGAGTAAGGCAATTGCTTCGACAAAAAACGAGAGAAATATTTTCTGAATATCAGCTGCTTCTTTCTCCAACATGCACAGATGGTGCATTTCGCTTTGGTGAAAAATCAGACGACCCAATTTCAATGTACATGCAAGACATCTTTACGGTACACGCGCCATTGGTTGGCTGTCCTTCAATTTCAATTCCTTTAGATAGGTTGCAAGAGAATGAAATGCCATATGGCATTCAATTTACAGCGGCAGAGCTGGCCGATTCAGAGCTACTTCATTTCGTTCAAGGTCTTGATAACGAAGAGTTGTAGTGTTTTTCACGAAGTCAATGTGAACAACTCGAATACACATTGAGCCAAAAGTCTAGAAAAAATTCAGAACTTGCTGATGCATATACGGCCGTTTAGGGCACAATAATTGTTTTGCAGGTGCCGTTTGAATTTTTTGTTGGAAATCATGAGAAATACGATACTTACTTTTACCTTACTATTCAGCGCATTGGCTTCATTTGCCTTGGACGCTACTTTTTTAAAAGACACCCTTCCCAACAATGGTAAGACCAGTCTGAACACCGCTGAACTCGATGAAATAGATCGTATTTTAGTTGCAAGTTATATGAATCACTTCTGCTTTTCAGCCGATGCAGATTTACTTAATGCGCATAACTATCCTAAAGACCACGTTCCCAATTTTCCCGATGAGCTCACTGCGGAACGCATGAAAATCCTCGATAGAGAAACACCCTTCGATTTTGTCTACAATCAATCAGTTAAGGATTTTATTACGCTTTATGCAGTAAGAAGAAGAGACGTTACAGGCAAGGTGCTTGGCTTGTCTCAATTGTACTTCCCTATGATGGAAGAGTGTTTAGCTAAATACAACATCCCACAAGAATTGAAATACCTTTCAATTGTAGAATCGGCCTTGAATCCAACTGCAATTTCAAAGGCCGGTGCAGCAGGGCTTTGGCAATTTATGGTCGGTACAGGGAAAATGTATGGATTGGAAGTAAGCTCATATCAAGATGAGCGCTTTGACCCCATTAAAGAAACAGAAGCGGCTTGTAAATATTTAAGGTTTTTATACAATACATTCGGAGACTGGAACCTTGCCTTGGCAGCATACAATAGCGGTCCGGGCAATGTAAATAAAGCCATTCGCAGAGCAGGTGGAGTTAAAGATTTTTGGAAAATAAAACAGTATTTACCAAAAGAAACTCAGGGGTATGTGCCAGCATTTATAGCGGTGAACTTCATCATGAATTATTCAACAGAATACAATATCTATCCCAAGAAACCGGCTGTTACATACTTTGAAACAGATACCATTCATATTAAATCACGAGTTGATTTTGCCCAAGTTTCTAAGATTATCAATATCCCTATTGAAGAAATAGTATACTTGAATGGAACCTACAAGTTGAAAGAGATTCCAGATAATGGTAAAAAACATTATTTGTACTTGCCAGTTGAGAAGGTGGGTGATTTTCTTGCCCATGAGAAAGAAATTTATGCGGCAAGCGAAATTAAAAGACCTGAACCTGAACTTGCTGATACAACAACGAATGAAAATGGATCAGAGGTTACCACCAAGATAGTATGGGAAGATGAGTGGAAGTCACACAAAGTGAAAAAAGGAGAAACGTTAAAAAGTATTGCTTCGAAATATGGTGTTTCGTCGAGTGACGTAAAGAAGTGGAACAAAATGAGCTCCTCTACTGTGAAAATAGGACAGTCGCTCAAAATCAAGGTTAGAGTTAAAAAGACAATCACAGTGCCAGCACCGAAAGACGAAAAAGTCGAAGGCGGTCAAGCGGAGAATAAAATGTCCGAAGAAGAAGCAAAAAAGAAAGCAGAGGAAGAGGCGAAGAAAAAGGCTGCAGATGATGCGAAGAGAAAGGCAGATGAAGAAGCAAAAAAGAAGCAACAGCAGACCGATGCAAAGGTTGAATATGTTTATCACACTGTGAAGTCTGGTGAAACGCTATCAAAAATTGCGAATACCCACAAGGTATCTGTAGATTCAATTGTGAAACTGAACAAGGGTTTGAATCCGAATAAACTAATGGTTGGTCAAAAAATTAAAGTCAAAAAGAAAAAATGATTACAAAAGGAAAAAAAGTAGCAGTTCATTATGAATTGCATATCGATAATGCTGCCGGAGAATTGGTGGAGTCTACAAAAGAACACGGCCCAATGAGCTTTACTTTCAAAGAGGATCAAATGATTGAAGGATTCGAAAAAGGATTGGAAGGATTAAAAGCGGGTGATACGTTTGAAATTGCTATTCCTTGTGCTGAAGCGTACGGTGAAGAGCAAGAGGAATACTTCATGGAATTTCCGAAAAGTGAATTCATTGGAGATGATGGTGAGTGGGATGATGAGTTATTTGCAGTGGGTGAAGTAATTCCAATGCAGACCCCTGAAGGATATCAGGTTCAAGGAGTTGTGGAAGAAGTTAAATTGAATACTATAGTTATAGATTTTAATCACCCATTGGCAGGGGAGAACTTGTTTTTCAAAGGAGAGGTTGTTTCTGTATCTGAATAATGCAGCTCATTCGAACGTCAGCTAGTAGAGGGTCACGAATCTCAGTAGTCATGGGGTCAGCATTGGTGCTACTTATGGTAGGCATCATTTGCCTGTTTTTCCTGGTGGCAAAGCAATTTACGGAGCATGTTCAAAGTCAATTCACCGTTCAGGTAATGCTGAAATCAGATTTGACACCCGCACAGATTTTAGATGTTCAAAAAAAACTTGAAAGCAATGAGGTTATTAGTTCCGTTCAATTCACCTCAGCTGAAGATGGTGCCAAGGCATACGCAGAAGAAATAGGAGAAGATTTTGTTCAAATCATTGGGTCAAATCCTATTCCCCCTACCCTGGATGCCCAAGTAAAACCTGAGTTTGCTGAGCCTCAGAAAATAGAATCTTTTGTGAATGAAATTAAAAAGGACTCTTCAGTAAAAGAGGTTGTTTACCAAAAAAACTTATTGCAGGAAGTTAATGAAAACATTCGGAAATGGAGCCTCATACTCGGGGCCATTGCGTTCGTTTTCTTAATTATTGCTGTGTTTTTAATTATGAATACTGTTGAACTAGCGGTTTCTAGTCAACGCTATATCATTCGCAGCATGCAATTGGTTGGCGCAACCCCTCGATTCATTAAGAAACCATTCTTGTTGGATGGGATAAAGAATGGTTTGTTATCCGCATTGATTGCTTGGACAAGCATTTCTGGAATTTTATTCCTTTATAAGGAAGAGCTATCAGACATTGTGATTCTATTAATTGAAGGGAATGGATTTTGGATTTTGGGAGGTGTGTTAACCACATTGGGCGTGTGTATGAACCTTTTCAGCAGCAATTGGACCGTATCTCGATATATCCGAGCAAAACAAGACCAATTGGTATAGCCGTTTATGAGTATTTTCTCTCCGAAAATGTGAAAAACCCTCTCGATTATGAAAATTATTTTCTCTATTCAAAGAAATTCGTTTGCTTCGTAATGTTAGCAAATGATGAAGATTTAGCAGGGAATGCAGATTTTCAGTCAAACTTCATTATTTTCGTTGCCCATAAATAAAATTGAAACTTTAATCAATCATTACAGTTATGACAAAGAAAGCCGGTTCAAAGCAACCAACAAAAGGAGGATTCAACTTCAGTTCAGTGTTTCCTTACATTGCCGTTCCATTAGCCCTAGTTGTAGGTTGGGCTCTATACACTTTTGTGTTAGGTGATCCTGCCAACTTCGAAGGGGGAGATCCAATCAAAGGTCATCCACACAACGTTTTGGGAACTGTACACAAAGGGGGTTTCATTGTACCATTGCTTATCGCAGTTAACTTAATTGTATGGATATTCTTCATTGAGCGTTTTATCAGCATCATGATGGCAAAGGGTAAAGGTAGCGTTGCGGGATTCGTACGCAACGTAAAAGGAATGCTTGCAGGAGGTGATGTAAATGGAGCATTAGCTGCTTGTGATAAGCAGAGAGGTTCTGTTGCTGCTGTCTTGAAGGCGGGATTGTTAAAGTACCGCGAAATGGAAGAGAATACAGAACTAGACAAGGAAACTAAAATTACAGCAATTAAACAAGAACTAGAAGAGGCAACTGCATTGGAATTACCAATGTTGTCGAAGAATTTGGTTATTCTCTCTACTTGTGGATCTTTGGGTGTATTGGTTGGTCTATTGGGTACTGTAAAAGGTATGATTTCGTCTTTCGAAGCAATGGCAACTGCCGGCGCTCCTGATGCGACTGCACTTTCTTTAGGTATCTCTGAAGCCTTGATCAACACCTTCTTAGGTATCATGGCATCTGCAATTGCTATTATCCTTTACAGTTTCTTCAATACGCGTATTGACGCTATGACTTATGCAATGGATGAAGCAAACTTCACAGTGGCTCAAACGTTCGCTTCAAAGCATTAATTCATACAACTAAGAAATTATGCCGAAATTAAAGATACCGAAAAGTGCCCCCAGTCTGGACATGACTCCAATGGTGGACTTGGGTTTCTTGTTGGTTACTTTCTTCATTCTTACAGCGAAATTTCGTCCGAACGAGCCAGTTGTAGTGCAAGTGCCTGCAGCAACAAGTGAGATACTGTTGCCAGAAAAGGTTATGCAAATTACAGTTGATGAGAAAGGGAGAGTTTACTTCGATTTAACCGGAAAGGAAATTCGAAGAGAAATGCTTCAACTTATGATGCAGCGATATCCTCAATACAAATTCACCGAGGAGCAGGCAAAAAAGTTTGAAGTAATGGGAATGATGGGAATGCCATTAGGTAACCTAGCTCAATACCTTGATGGTGATGAGAAAGAACGAAAATCATATGACGATCAAACACTTGGTATTCCTCTCGATTCATTGAACAATGAATTAGCAGATTGGGTAATGAGTGGCTATGAAGCGTTTATGGCTGATGCCGAAAGGAAAGGAATTTCCAGAGAACAGCTCAGAGGAGACGATGGTCTCCGATACGCAATCAAAGCAGACGGTGCAACAGATTACGAAAAAGTGGAAGACGTGATTGACGTCTTTCGCGAAAAGCAAATTTTTCAATTCAACATGGTTACGAGTCTGAAATCAGCGAACTAAACATGTTTAACACTTCGAATTGATATGGCAGAAATTATAGAAAGTGGTGGCCACGAAAAAGGTGGTAAGAAAAGACCCAAAAAGAGTCCTGTAAGAATGGACATGACACCTATGGTGGATTTGGCTTTCTTGCTATTGACCTTTTTCATTTTGGCAACATCGCTGAGCAAACCAAAAACAGTAGAAATTGTATATCCGAAAGAAGTTGAAAACAAGGATGATCAAACCCAACTTGATGACGACTTAGCCACAACCCTTTTGGTAGGTGATTCAGATGACAAAATTTTCTACTACCACGGGAAATTTAGAAAGGACACAACGGAACTTATCCAGACCAATTTTTCGAAAGACGGTTTTCGCGTTGTATTACTTGATCGCAATAGAAAAATCAACGAACGCGTGAATGTCATTAAGGACAAATTAAACAAAGGTGAAATGAATGAGGAACAATACAAAAAGGCCTACATTGATATCACCAATGATAGTTTAGCACCGTTCGTAGTAGTGAAAACGCTTCCAACTACCAAGTGGAAGAATGTTGTAAACGCTATTGATGAGTTAAACATTACTAACGTGAAGAAGCGTGCAATCATGGACATGGAGAAGAGAGAGGCGGAATTGTTTGTTCCAGCAGACAAATTAGCGGGAATGAAATTGAAATGAACCATTTAATTGTACACCTGTACAACTAAAAAAATTAAAAATTATGTTAGATTTCTTGTACAACCACACAGACGCAATTTACATTTTCGTTGCGGCGCTGGTAATTGGAATCATCGGTTCTGATCGCGGCTGGGGAAATATTTCTTCAGAGGATCGCAATGATATGGTTTTTGACCAAAAGCAAAAAGCATACGGTGCGTATAGAATACGTAAGGCATATGGAGCAATCTTAGCGATTGCACTATTTTCAGGCGTATTCATTGCCACAGCCGCATTGGTAACTCCAGTTATCTTGGCGAATAACGAAGAAGAAAAGAATGAGAAGAAGGTGGAAATGTCGAAGGAAATGATGGCCCCACCGCCAACAGATCCAAATGAACCACCACCGCCACCACCACCGCCACCACCACCGCCACCACCACCACCACCGTCTGTTAGACAAATCCAATTTACATCAATTGTGATTGAGGAGAACGTGGACACTCCACCGCCTTCAGCGGATAAGTTGAAAGATGAAAAAATTTCAACTGAAACTACCGAGGGTGAAGATGGTCCAATGGGTCCTTCAGATTTTATTCAAACAGAAACCGTGGTAGACACCAAAACCGACAAGGTAGAAGAAGTATTTACTTTCGTTTCTGAGATGCCCTCTTTCCCTGGAGGAGACGGCGAATTGTTTAATCTGATTAACTCGAATGTAAGTTATCCTGAGCGGGCAAAGCAGCAAAATATCGAAGGAACTGTGTACATTCGATTTGTTGTTGAAGCAGATGGTACACCTTCAAACTTTGATGTTGAGCGTGGAGTTGATGGAGGAGAGATGTTAGATGCGGAAGCGTTACGCGTGTGCAAACAGGTCTTACCAAAAATCAAATGGAATCCTGGAAAACAAAACGGTAGAGCCGTTCGTGTTTGGACAAGATTACCAATTCGTTTTACTCTGCAACAGTAATAAGAAATTGATATCTTGAAAGGGCTATGATAATAGCCCTTTCTTATTTTTATACCATGAAAAGCATCTCTTACTTTTTCGCATTTTTTATCGCGATAAATGGAATTTGTCAGCAACAAGTGTCTTTTGATTTCAATGGTCAATCGAGATCATACATTTTATATACACCTCCAAATATGCCTAGTGGTTTACGACCGCTTGTTTTTAATTTCCATGGGTATACCAACAACATGAATTTTCAAATGACTTATTCAGAGATGAATAATGTAGCCGATGTTGGAAAATTTTATGTTGTATACCCTCAAGGTTTGCCTGATCAAAACGGAATTAATCATTGGAACGCTTGGCAAGACCCAACAGATGTAGATGATATTGGATTTATTGATGCTTTGTTATCGTATTTGATTTCAACAGAACTTGTAGACCCAACGCGGGTATACTCATGCGGATTTTCCAATGGTGGCATTTTCAGTTACGCTTTAGCTGGTCAATTGTCAAATAGGTTTGCTGCGGTTGCGTCTGTTTCCGGCACAATGACTGAGGCAATGTTGCAAAATTTGAATCCATCACGAGCAGTGCCAACGTTTCATGTTCATGGTAATTTAGATTTGGTTGTACCATTTGATGGCTCACCAGGTCAATACCCAACCTTCGGGGTGTTATCTAGTGTAAGTGAAACCTTGAATTTTTGGAATGCGAACAACGCTTGTTCTGCCGTTGGAAATATGCAGCCCATAACCAACACAAACATTTTTGACTTGTGCACAGCATCAAAAACAATTTATAACAACTGCAATGAGCATGACAATTGGTATATTGAAATTACAGGCGGTGGACACACTTGGCCTGGAACAACCCCGTTAACAGTTACGGGTAATACGTGTCAAGATTTCGATGGAAGTCAAGAGATTTGGAATTTTTTCTCGAGTATCACTTTGCCAGCTTATCTCGAAAATTTAAGTCCCTCCAAAGCATGGCCTGTAAGATATTTTGATTTTCAAGGAAGAGAAATTGAAAAGAATGAAACAACAAAAGGGTTATTCATTGTTGAGTATTCCGACGGAACAAGAAAAAAATTCATTCGGAATTGATGCTTCCGTTTCATACAACCCATCTCGAAGCTGGTTTAGATGAAGCCGGACGTGGATGCCTTGCTGGGCCAGTGGTTGCAGCAGCGGTAATATTACCCGAGGGTTTTTCAAATCCACTTTTGAATGACTCGAAACAGATGTCTGAGAAGAATAGAAATATCTTGCGAGAGATAATAGAAAAAGAAGCTTTAGCATGGAATGTTCAATTTTTGACTCCTACGGAAATAGATGAGTTGAACATACTTCGCGCCTCAATTACAGGAATGCAACGTGCAGCGCTGCAACTGAATCCGAAACCACGGCACTTGTTGGTTGATGGTAATCGATTCTATAAACTTGAAAATTTCAATCATACATGCATGATTAAAGGCGATGCTCGATTCATGAACATAGCTGCAGCCTCGGTGTTGGCAAAAACGCACAGAGACGAGCACATGCGCTTATTGCATGAACAATTTCCGGTGTATGGTTGGAATAAAAACATGGGATATCCAACAAAATCACACAGAGAAGCCATTCGATTGCATGGGGCGTGTGAACATCACCGCATGACTTTCGCCCTATTACCGAAACAACTGAAAATGGACGGATTCGATTAACTTCGCAAGCGAATGCAACTGAAAGCTGAGAACATAAAAAAACAATACGGAAAAAGGACTGTTGTTCAAGACGTTTCATTTGAAGTGAATCAAGGTGAAATAGTTGGTCTTTTAGGTCCAAATGGAGCTGGTAAAACCACTAGTTTTTATATGGTTACCGGTTTAGTACAGCCCAATGCGGGCCGTGTGCTTTTAGATGAAGAGGAGATTACCAATTTGGCAATGTACCAAAGGGCGAAGCGCGGAGTTGGCTATTTGCCACAGGAAGCATCGGTATTTCGTTCCTTATCTGTAGAGGATAATATTAAATCGGTATTGGAATTAACCAAGCTTTCAAAAACACAGCAAAAAGAAAAACTTGAGCAATTATTGACCGAATTCGGATTAACTGAAAAAAGAAAATTTGTTGGGCATCACCTTTCAGGAGGTGAGAGAAGAAGAACCGAGATAGCTCGCGCTTTGGCTACTGATCCGAAATTTATTTTACTCGATGAGCCCTTTGCAGGAGTTGACCCAATTGCTGTTGAGGATATTCAAAGAATTGTTTGGAAGTTGAAAGAAAAGAATATTGGAATTTTGATTACCGACCACAACGTACAAGAAACCCTGACCATTACGGACAGGGCTTACTTATTATACGATGGAAAAATTCTGAAGTCGGGTACTGCCGAGGAACTTGCTTCAGATGAGCAGGTTCGCAAGGTATATCTCGGTCAAAATTTCGAGTTAAGAAAGAAATCAAGCAGCTCGATATAAGCGCTCTACTTCTTCCCAATTAATTACATTGAAGAATGCCGTTATATAGTCTGGGCGGCGGTTCTGATAATTCAAGTAGTATGCGTGTTCCCAAACATCTAGACCTAAGATAGGTGTTCCACCACAACCAATACCTGGCATGAGTGGATTATCTTGGTTTGCTGTTGAACATACTTCAAGCTTTCCATCTTTCACACACAACCATGCCCATCCAGATCCAAAACGAGTGGTTGCAGCCTTTGTAAAAGCTTCTTTGAAACCATCGAATGATCCGAATGATTCATTGATTGCACTTTCCATGGTAGAGGTCAATTGCCCACCAGTTGGAGACATAATCGTCCAAAAAAGATTGTGGTTATAATAACCTCCACCGTTATTACGAACGGCTGGTATATCTATGCAAGCATGAAGAACTTCAACAATTGATTTTCCTTCTAAATCAGTACCAGCAATGGCTGCATTCAAGTTATTGGTGTATGCTGCATGGTGCTTGCTGTGATGAATTTCCATAGTGCGAGCGTCAATATGAGGCTCTAATGCTGAGTAAGCATATGGTAGTTGTGGTAGTTCGAATGACATAACTTTTTTTTGCGAATTTAACGCCTTCGAAGGTTGACAAAAAAACTTTTGTTACAAACTCTTTAATGTGCTTGAACCAACTTATCTTTGTAGCTTATCACGTAATTTCAAAGATTTTTATACATGGGCTTATTTGGATTTCTCACGCAAGAGATTGCCATTGATTTAGGTACGGCAAACACCATTATTATTCAGAACGACAAAGTTGTAGTTGATGAGCCGTCAATTATTGCTCGTGACCGAGTTACTAGTAAAACCGTTGCCGTTGGGCGATTAGCACAACAAATGCATGGTAAGACACATGAAAACATTAAAACCATTCGCCCGTTGAAAGATGGGGTTATTGCCGATTTCCATGCTGCTGAGGACATGATAAAGGGCATGATTAAGATGATCAATAAGGGAAGTAAGCTGTTTCAGCCTTCACTGAGAATGGTTATTTGTATTCCATCAGGTATTACCGAAGTAGAGAAACGTGCGGTTAAAGATTCTGCAGAACACGCCGGCGCAAAAGAGGTTTATCTGATACATGAACCAATGGCGGCGGCTATCGGTATTGGTGTAGACGTGGAAGAGCCTATGGGAAATATGATCATTGATATCGGAGGAGGTACTTCTGAAATTGCGGTCATTGCGTTGGGTGGAATTGTAACAGATAAAAACATACGTGTTGCTGGTGATGAATTGACTCAAGACATCGAGGATTATATGCGAAGACACCACAACATATTAATCGGAGAACGCACAGCAGAACAAATTAAAATTGAGGTTGGTGCTGCTATTGATGATTTAGAAAATCCGCCGGCAGAATACAGTGTTCGTGGTCGAGATCTTGTTACTGGAGTGCCAAAAGAAATTTTGGTTTCGTACAAAGAAATTGCGCACGCATTGAATAAATCAATTTCCAAAATAGAAGAAGCCATCATGAGCTGCTTAGAGAATACTCCTCCTGAATTGTCGGCTGATATATTTAAAACGGGTATCTATCTTGCGGGAGGTGGTGCATTGTTGCGTGGATTGGATGTGCGAATTAACCGTAAAACAAAACTTCCGGTACACGTTGCAGATGATCCCCTTCGTGCGGTTGCAAGAGGCACAGGTATTGCCTTGAAAAACATCAATCGTTTCCAATTCTTGATGCGCGAGTAATAGAGTCTCATGAGTAATTTACTTGCACTTCTTCAGCGGTATTATGTGTTGTTGATGTTTTTAATTCTGCAGGTATTTGCTTTGGTCACACTTTTCTCTGAGAATAACTTTCATCGCAAGGAGTTTATTCGACATAGTTCTGATTTCGCGGGCTGGATATATGAGAAGCGAGACAACTTTACGAGTTACTTAAGGCTCTCTGAAATCAATGATCAATTGGCTTTAGAAAATGCCATGCTTCGAAGTTTATTACCCGAGAATTATTTACAACTTGATTCAACCTCGCTTCAAGAATTAAATGCCAAGGGGCAGGTTTTATTCAAGTATACCCCTGCAAAGGTGGTGAACGTAACGGTGAGCAGAAAGCGAAATTACATTACAGTTAACAGGGGAATGGCGGCAGGAATTGAGCCGGAAATGGGAGTTATAGCTAATGGCGCTATTGTAGGAATAGTTAGTAGTGTGAGTAAGCACTATTCGGTCATTATGCCTGTTTTGAACACTAAATTTCAAGGATCTGTAAAAATGAAAAACAGTGGTGAATTTGGTATTTTGGAATGGTTGGGAGGAGACCCTGAATTTGCATACGTCAAGGAGATGCCCAAGCATGTTTATATTCAAATTGGTGATAGCGTAGTTACTACAGGATATTCAAGTCACTTCCCAGAGGGTATTATGGTTGGAAAGGTAGAGGCGCTAGAGGATAAACCCGAAGAAAACTTCCACCGCGTCAAGGTGAAACTTGAAACAGACTACAGAAAACTAGGATGGGTACAATTGGTTAAGAATATCTACAAAGTAGAACAAGACTCAATTTTACAGCAGCAAATTCAAATGGACGGAGGTGAGGAATGATGCGCTACGTGAACATATTTATTTTTGTGCTTATACAAGCCTTGATCATTAGCCGAATTCAATTGTTCGATGGGTTAATTATACCCCTTTTGTACATTTTTCCGATTTTAATGTTTCCTTTTGAAACACCAAGGTGGTTGCTATTATTAGTGGGACTGAGCACCGGGGTATTAATGGACCTGTTTACAGGGCCGCCTGGATTGCATACTTCAGCTTGTTTAACGCTAGCCTTCTTTCAACCCATTGTGCAAAAGCTATTGTCACCCCGTGAAGGTTATGACTCATTACAAAGCCCAACCATGCACAAAATGGGCATTTCATGGTACTTGACGTATGCAGGATTTTTAACCTTTTTGCACCACGCTTGGCTCATCTTTTTCGAATTCTTGCGATGGGATAACTTCCTTTACCAACTGCTTCATATTTTGTTAAGTACTCTTGCAACTTTATTGTTGATGATTTTGGCGCAACTCTTAATTTCGCCAAACAAATCCAAGTAACTTTTTAGTGAATAACAACAGGCAATACACCTTTTTACTCATTGTAGCAAGTGTTTGCTTAATTTATATTGTTCGCTTGTTTATGTTGCAGGTTGCAACAGATGAGTGGAAGAATAAAGGGTCTCGACTCACAGAGCGGGAAGTTGTCATATATCCGTCTAGAGGAAATATTTTAGATCGAAATGGAAAAGTTTTGGTTGAGAATCAGACGGTTTATGATCTCATGGTTTTGCCGAAAGAGACCCAACCTTTTGACACCAATCACTTTTGTCAAATAATAAATTTGCCCATTGAGGAGTTACGTGATGCTTTGAAAAAAGCAGTAACGTATCCGAATGTGAAATACAAACCCTCCCCTGTGGTAAAGCAAATATTACCTGCTGAATACGCGGTATTTGCAGAAGAATTACATAAGTTTCCGGGTTTTTTTGTTCAAGCTAGAACTCTTCGTATATATCCTGAAAGTCTTGGAGCCCTTGTATTGGGCGATGTTGGAGAAGTAACAAAAGAAATTTTGGAGAAGAATCCTGATTACCGAAAGGGCGACTACATTGGTTTAAATGGCATTGAGAAGGCCTATGAAGCGGAGTTGAGAGGAAAGCGGGGTATTCGCTATGTTTATCGTGACAATCTGGGCGTGGAGCATCCGGTTGCGGAGGGAAGATTAGATAGTGCGGCCCATGAAGGCCAAGACCTAATTGCCAGCTTAGATGCTGAATTGCAGAAATACGGCGAGATGTTAATGCAAAATAAACGTGGATGTATTGTAGCTATAGAGCCCGCAACTGGAGAAATTCTTGCGTTGGTTTCAGCACCCACGTTCGACCCGAACTTATTGGTGGGTAGGGCTAGAGGTAACAATTTTGCGCAGTTAGCATCTGACCCGCTCAAACCTTTGTTCAACAGAGCAACACAAGCGCAATACAGGCCAGGCTCTATTTTCAAAATTGCACAGAGTTTAGCGGCACTTCAGATTGGCGCAATTACGCCACAAACAGTTATTCCGTGTAATAGGGCGCTCATTGGGTGTCATGGTGGGCACAGTGCCGATGATTTGGAAATGGCAATTGTACATTCATGTAACCCCTATTTCCGTGGTGTCATGCAACGTGTTGTAGAGGCCAATAGAGATCCGAATAATAGAAATAATGACGCAGCCATAGGACTTGGAATATGGCAAGAACAAATTATGAAATTTGGTTTTGGGGGAAATATGGGAAGCGATTTACCAAATCTCAAAATTGGAAAAGTCCCTGGCCCAGAATACTACGACAAAAGATATGGTAGGGGCGGATGGAATTATGCAACCATTTACTCCATAAGTATTGGTGAGGGAGAGCTTTTAATAAACCCGGTTCAAATGTGTAATCTGGCCTGCATTGTTGCAAATCGTGGATTTTACTATCCGCCTCATACCGTAAAGAAAATTGGAAGAGATGGCACAGCGCGCCCAGAGTATCTAGAAAAAATTGATGTAGGAGTAAACAAATCCTATTTTGAAACGGTGGTGAACGCCATGGAAAAAGTAGTTGGTCCGGGAGGAACAGCGAATAGTGCTAAGCTTTCTGATATTGTTATTTGTGGTAAAACAGGAACAGTTCAAAATGAACCAAAAGAAGATCACAGTGTCTTTGTTTGCTTTGCTCCAAAGGATAATCCTAAAATTGCACTGGCTGTCTATGTTGAATATGCAGGTTTTGGCGGTACTTGGGCAGCGCCAATTGCAAGTTTAATGATTGAAAAGTATTTGAAGGGGACCATCACGAACCTAGAAAAAGAAAAGCAAATTCGCGAAGCTCGCATATTGAATTATGTCAACTAACACCTCCACAAAGTTGAATATTGATTGGGTTCTTGTGGCCCTGTATGGGCTACTCGTGATATTGGGTTGGTTTTCTATTTATAGCGCAGCATACAATCCAGAATTTCCCTCGCCTTTTACATTTTCCGAAGAGTATGGTAAACAGGCCGTCTGGATTGGTGTTTGTTTAATGCTCATTATTGTTATTCTGTATCTGGACGCCGAAGTGTTCAACAAGTTTGCGATTTTTATTTACGCTTTTTTCGTCTTGCTATTGATGCTTGTTTTGGTGGTTGGTAAAGAGGTGAATGGAGCTAAGGCATGGTTCGGCATTGGAGATTTTGGTATACAACCTTCTGAGTTTTCTAAAATTGGAGTTGGACTTTTCCTTGCCCGATACATTTCAATTAACTCCTCCCAATTTAAAAATCTGCGTATACGCGCATACGCGCTAGCCGTTGTTGGCTTGCCTGCCGGACTTATATTACTTCAACCCGACGTTGGTTCAGTTCTCACTTTTCTTGCATTTATTCTAGTTATGTATCGTGAGGGTCTATCAGGTAATGTACTCATATTTGGCTTTGCCAGTGTCTTCGTCGGTACGTACAGCATAGTCGTAGGGTCTGGAACAACGAACTATCCATATTTTGGTTACCAAAGCTCGGTATGGACGTTCATCATTGTATTAATTGTGCTGGGTATATTGGCACTTTTTGCAGTTAAACAATTTGTTGTTCCGCGTTCTCGAAGAATGATTAATACCATTGTGGTAGCTTCAACTATTCTAGCAAGTGTTATGGCCTATTCAATTAATTATGTTGTAGACCACGTTCTTGAGCCACACCATAAAGAGCGTATTTATGTGATGCTCTCGCTGCCCGTAGAAAGGGAAGATGCAACCTATAATTCTGAAATGGCAAAAATTACTGTAGGTTCTGGTGGGTTTTTTGGCAAGGGATTTCACGAGGGCCCAATGACTCAAAATAACTACGTGCCCGAACAATGGACAGATTTTATCTTTAGTGCAGTAGCAGAAGAATGGGGATTTATTGGAAGCACCTTGGTTATCTTATTGTTTTTTGCACTTATATTCAGGCTGGTAACGGTTGCAGAGCGGCAACGGTCGCAATTTTCTCGAATATACGGATACTGCGTTGCGGCTATTCTTTTCATGCACTTATTGATTAATGTGGGTATGGTCCTCGGGTTGGCGCCAATTATTGGAATTCCTTTACCCTTTTTCAGTTATGGTGGGTCCTCGCTTATGGCATTTACCATCTTGCTTTTCATTATGATTCGATTGGATGCCGAAAGACTTTCTATTTTCAGATAGAGAGTAAACATTTTTTTGATTTTTCTTTTGGTTAACACAAGAGTGTTTGAAAGACCGCGAAAGCGACTCAATTTCAACAAGTAACCTTTTTACTTTTCAAACGTAGAAAAATCAATCCTTACTTATGAAGAACCTCCTAGCTTTTGTTTTTGTTTTAATTACGAGTTCGGTTTTTGCCAATTCTGATTTGTTTTTTATTGAGAATAAGGGCGATATACGTAATGAAAATGGTGGTATAGAATCCCCCTCCTTTTATTTGAGCTCAGCCGATTTTGATTTATTCATCTATTCAAATCAAATTAGTTATCAATTCAAAAAAGCAAATGAAAAGGGCTTTATTGCGGAGAAAGTGAGTGTGCAACTTGAGTGTGCAAATATGAATGCCGAAGTTGAAAGCGAAAAACCATGTGCGCCAGTTTGGAGAATGGGGTTGAAAAGAAACACATCGAAATCATTACTCATACGCGATGTTTATCCAGGAGTAGATTGGAGAATCTTTATACAAGAATCAGGAGTAAAGTATGAGTTTTTGGCTAAAGACAAAGCCGCCGCCGATCAAATTCAATTAAATGTTTTGGGCGCAGAGAAAGTTTCTTTGGTAGATGAGAAACTACTTATTCAAGGTGAAATGGGAGACGTGGTTGATGATCGTCCTATTTATTTCTTGAATGGAAGAAGTATGAACGGCTCTTTCATTGTTGAAGGGAACAAGGTTCGGTTTGACTTGAGTGAAGTATTTACAAACGGCCCCGTGATTATTGACCCAACAATTATTTGGACCTCATATTATGGAGGAAGTGGACTCGATGACTCAAAAGGAATTTATACAGATGCTTTTGGTAATTATTATGTGACGGGAACAACCACAAGCACCTCATTAATTTCATACAATGGAGCACAAGGGCTCATAAACGGCGGAACAGACTTCTATGTGGTGAAATTTAACTCGTCAAATCAGCGTGTTTGGTCTAGTTATTTTGGTGGATTGGGCGATGAGGTCGCAACAGATATAGTTGTTGATACGTATGGCGGCGTATATGTTTCAGGAAGTACCACAAGCTTAACCGGGGTGGCTCAAAACAGCCAACAAATTGTTTACGGAGGTGGTCCGAAGGATGGAATAATTGTCAAGTTTAACGAAGGAGGACAAATTGAATGGTCCTCATATTACGGGGGGAATGGAGATGACAAAATAACGTCTTTGTCTCTTGGTTTTCAAGGAGAAGTTATATTTCTGGGAGAAACCAGTTCAACGAATTTACTTACTCTAGATCCAATTCAATCCGCGTTTGGTGGTGGAGCGAGTGATGTATTTGTTGGTATGATTGATATGACAGGCTATCTACTTCGCAATACATACTGGGGTTCAACGGGTGCTGAGATTGCAGGAAAGATAACAGCAACACCTGACTACAACTATTATTTCTGCGGATCAACTAATTCGGCTGCAGGTATTGCACAGTCGGGTCCTCAAACAACTTATGGAGGTGGCACATATGATGGCTTTCTGGTTAAGCTTGATGGCAGCGGTTTTTTGCAATGGTCCACGTATATAGGAGGCACTTCTGAGGATCATGCCTATGGCGTTCAAGCATCGGTGAACCAAGTTGTTTTAGTGGGGAAAACGGCTTCAGTAAATGGGGTTTCAACAGCTGGTGCATTTCAGGTATTTAACGGAGGTGGAAGCTTTGATGGATATGTTGCTTCTTATGACCCGAATGGAACAATTCATTGGAAATCATATTACGGAGGGAGCGGAAACGATGGTTTGAACGCAGTTCAGTTAGATGATGCTGGAACTGCTTTTGTACTTGGTTTTTCATCTTCCACAAATCTGGGTGACAATGGCTTTCAAAATGCAAACGCAGGTCTTACGGATGTGGTGCTGGCAGGATTTACTGAGTCGGGGAATCGAATTTGGAGTAGTTATTTAGGCGGAAATGCGAATGAAAACGCCTTTGATTTACATAAAGATGAGCAGCAATATTTTTATTTCGCTGGTTCTTCGGAATCGAATGGAATTGCTAATGGTGGATATACACCAACAAATAATGGCTCAGGAGAAGCGTTTTTCGGAAAAATTCAAAATTGTAATTACCCGTATCTTACTGTGCATTTGGTAGAAGGCGATACCATTTTGTGTGAGGGGCAAAACGCCATTCTTTGCGCCGGAGGAGCAGACCATTTCCTCTGGTCAACAGGTGACACCACATCAACATTAAGCATTGAAACTGCTGGGTTGGTGTATTTGTTAGGAAGCACTTCAGAAGGCTGTGTAACGCGCTCCGATGACTTTAACTTTCTGGTTTTACCAGCTCCGAATGTATCCATATCAGCTGATGGGCCTACTGAGTTTTGTGGAAATGAGATTGTAACATTGACCGCTACTGGAGGGTTGGCATATACATGGAGTAATGATGAATTGAGCGAATCAATTGTGGTGAATGAAGAGGGTACGTATTCTGTAGTTGGAATTGGTGAAAACGGATGTGAGGGAACGAGCAATTCCATAAGTATAGTGGTGAATGAGGTGCCAGATGTTGTAATGGCAATACCTTCCGACAGCCTTTGCATATCATCTGACCCCATGGGTATAGTTGGACTGCCACTTGGAGGCACATTTATTGGCGATGGTGTGGTTGGGTCAACAATAGATCCTGCTTTGGCCGGAGGTGGAGCGCATTCAGTTTATTATACTTACACAGATGCAAACGGGTGTTCAAATAATTCAGCCATTTTTGATTTCTTTGTGCTCTACGAGCCAACAGCATTGTTCATAGATACTGATACCGTTTATCCTGGAGATGCCGCAGTAATACTAACAGGATTGCCTGCAGGTGGATATTACACAGGTATTGGCGTCAGCGGCAATCAGTTTTATCCGAATTTAGCTCCCTTAGGATGGAATGCTATTACATACAATTATGTTGATGATAATGGCTGTACCAATAGAGATACCCAATACATCTATGTATGTTGTGTTGGTATTAATGAGGAGGCTGCTGCTTTGTTCCAAATGTATCCAAATCCATCAAATGGAACAGTAATGTTTTCTTTTGGATTCGAAGTCCCAACCCAATATGAAGTATTTGATTTAACCGGAAGAATAGTGGAGTCAGATCAGTTTGGGAGTGGCCAAACCTCAATAAACTTGGGCCATTTAGCCAATGGCAGATATATTTTAAGATTTAGTGGAGAGGAGAATTGGCAGCCCGCTCAATTGGTGATTGAAAAATAATTTTAAAAAATTGTAACCTTTTTTTGAGAGGTAGGGTATACGTCTACATAACCTCTTAGAAAAATGAAAACTCTCACAAACACTCTCGCAACTCTCGCAATCGCTTTCACTTTAGTTTCTTGTGAAAAAGAATTTTACATGCCTTCTGCAGCGCCTACAGCTGAAGAGACAGAATTGACTAACCAACAAGATATGCCAGCCCCCGTAGTTGGAGAAGATGTAGCTGAGTTAAAGTCATTATGGGTTAAGCCAACAGGAGCTTATGAAAATGTTCAAGGTGTTCGTGTCGAAATCAAAAATGCAGCTGGTGAGGTTGTCTTCAATGGCATTGATGTAATCTCTACTGAGGATGCAATGTTCCAGTGGGATTTAAACTTAGACTTTCAAGCAGAGATATACACGTTCACAGTAAAAACCGCCAGCGGCAACTTAATTAGCACATCAGAAGTGGATTTTGCTGAAGCCTTTACACAAGACGAGTTTATTGCCAATGCGCCAGATGTAACATTCTATCTTCAAATGAATTGGAAAAAAGCAGAATAAGGAATACGCCTTCGGGCGTATTTTTTTGCTTGGTAGACTCAATTATGTCATTTGTGAACTAAATTTGGCTTTTCATGGACCATTTATCTCGAATCGCAGAGCTTGAGCAGAAGGTGAAGCAGCTAGAAAGGCTTGCGGCATTTCCTGCTAACAACCCGAACCCGCTTTTCTTTATGAATGAATTTGGAGAGATTCTCTTTCAAAATCCAGCAGCAGATTTAATTCATACTATTCAATATGGTAGAGAAACTTTCACCCCTCAAGAATTTTGGAAACGAATAGCGCCAACATTTGATATTCAGAAAAAAAAGAAAGCGTATGTTGAATTTCAATCGAATGGCATAAGGTATGGATCTTTATGTGTTATTGATCAAGAGAATCGAAAGATATCTGCATATACGCATAGCCTAGAAGATCAAAGAATACAGATTGATCAAATTTTTAATTCATTCAACCAAGAAATATCAGGAATATTACTCGAGAACCATCATCGAAAAATTGCGTACGTAAATAAAAAATTTGTTGAGTTATTTAATTCACCGGCTTCAGAAGAGGAGCTTTTGGGGGTTGACTGTTCGAATATTGCGCAAGTAGTGAAGAGTTTATTTGTAAGTGAAGAACATTTTGTAGACCGGGTTAATGAAATTTTTGAGAAAAGAAATTTATCGCTCAACGAATTGTTGGAACTTAAAGATGGTCGTTTTTTCGAACGAGATTATATACCTGTTTTCATTGACGGTGAACAAAGCGGTCATCTTTGGAAATACACAGATGTTACAGACCGAGTTCTTGCTGAGAAAAGGCTGAAAAATCGCGAGGCAAAATTCAAGGGGATCATTGATAATTTTCATCTTGGACTTTTAGAGGTGGCTACAGATGGAAAGATTATTACAGCGAATGAAGCTTTCTGTGAAATGAGTGGGTATTCGCTCGCTGAAATAATAGGAAAAGATGGTGGTGAGTTGTTTTTAGATGCTTCTGAACGCGAAGTAATGAGGCAAAGAAATGAATCGAGGCGAGTAGGGGTGAAAGATGTTTATGAGTTGCGTGTTTTCAATAAGAAAAACGAGCCGCGTTATTGGTTAGTTAGCGCCGCTCCAAGGTTATCTGACGATGGTGAAATACTGGGCTCAATTGGTATTCACTGGGACGTCACCCACATGAAAGAGTTGGAATTTCAGCTCACGGAATCGAGAAAAAAAGCAGAAGACTCCTCGCGCGCGAAAGCCATGTTCTTGGCTAACATGAGCCATGAGATTCGAACACCGCTTAACGGCATTGTTAGCATGGCTGAACAACTATCAAAAAGCGGCCTGAACAAAGATCAATCCCGATTTGTAGATATTATGACGAGTGCGTCAAGTACACTTTTAGCTATTATCAATGATGTACTAGATATTTCTAAAATAGAGGCGGGAAAATTTAGCGTAGAAACTATTCCCTTTGATTTTACAAAAAGTGCAGAGGACGCGCTATCCATATTTAAGGTTAGAGCAGAGGAAAAAAACATAAGCTATTCTTATTCATTCACTGGTTTTGAATCAACGAATCTACTGTTGGGCGACCCATACCGGCTCAATCAGGTGCTATTCAACATTGTTGGGAACGCAATCAAGTTTACTTCTAAAGGTCGGGTTGCTGTTCATATTGAATTGTTGAGCAAAAAGAATCAGAAGGCAAACATTCGAATTCGGGTTGAAGATACCGGTGTTGGTATGGATTCAGGTTATTTGCAACGGGTCTATGAAGCGTTTTCACAAGAGGATAATAGCATTACTCGAAAGTTTGGGGGAAGTGGTCTTGGATTGAGCATTGCAAGAAGCATTGTGCAAATTATGGGCGGTGACCTTCAAATTGAAAGTTATAAAGGAAGGGGAACAACGGTCACAATGGACTTTACCTTAGCGGAAAGTTCTGTGAAGGAAACAAATAGTCAATCTATAGATACTGGCCATTTTGACTTGAGTAAAATTAAGGTTTTGGCAGTAGAGGACAATGAATTGAATAAGATGGTCCTTCAAGTTGTTTTAAAGAAATATGGGTGTCAGATTATAATGGCGTCTAATGGTGAAGAGGCGTTAGAGATTCTTGCTTCGAAGGAGTTTGATATTATACTCATGGATGTGCAAATGCCAATTATGGATGGAATAGAGGCTACAAAGATTATTCGTGAGAAAAGGAATTTGAGCATACCCATTATTGGATTGAGCGCAAACGCTTTAAGGGAAGAAGTTAACATTTGTAAGGGCGCTGGGATGAATGATTATTTGGTGAAACCCTATACAGAGAAGCAACTCCTAGACGTGATGCTTTCAAATATTCAGGAATCAGGGATAGTATTCCCCCCATCAAAGGAATCGTTTCAACTTGATTTAACAGTTTTACGGCAATATGTTGGTGACAATGAGGAAATGTTGAATCAAGTTATTGGAGGATATTTAACGCATTTGCCGCCTCAAATGGAGCGCCTGGAAAAAGCTATTTTGGAAGAGGATGTTTTAGCCCTTAGACATGAACTTCATCAACTCAAGGCCACCATGGAAATAATAGGTGTTCAACCCTCCCCATTAGGGTTTCAAGAAATTAGTATTCAGTTGAAGGGAGACGGAGTAACTACACAGGTGAGGGAATCTGTTCTCAATTTGTTGAAACAGGGTCGGGCCGCCATTCAGGCGCTTCGTGACAGAGAATAATGGTTTTACGCACTGTTTTAAAAAGTTCAGACTTTATTTTGGTATACTTGTGTTGCTAAAATGAAAACACAGAGGAAAGTAATATTATTGGTAGACGACGAGGCTATTATTTTAAGTGTACTTTCCGTGCACGTTAAAAGTTTTTTGCCTCAGGGGCTTGAGCTTTTAACTGCCAGTAATGGTGAAGAGGCCTTGAATATTGCGCGATCGTTAAAAGAAAGTCATGATGAACTTATCTGTGTAATCAGTGACTACATGATGTATCCGATGAATGGTAGTATTTTATTGGGACATCTTGAAGACATCTTCCCAGAATCAAAGAAAATTATGTTAACGGGTCAGGCAGATTTAGCAGCTGTTACAGATGTATTAAGTAGGGCAAGGTTATTTAGATATATTGAAAAACCCTGGGAGCCAAAGGATTTGGAGTTGACAGTACTGGAGGCGATCAATATGTACACGAGTGAGGTTGAATTGCAACGAACAACAGAAGAATTAGCCATTCTGAACAAAGAATTGGAGAGAAAGGTAGAAGATAGAACTGCCGAATTGAACCAGAAGAACGAAGAGCTTAGGCAGGGATTGCAATATGCGAGATTTGTACAGGAGTGTTTTCTCCCAAATCACAGAATTCTTTCCAAACACGTTACTGACTTGTGTGTATTCAGTACTTCAAGCGAGGCGGTGTCAGGTGATTTTTATTGGCACAAAGAAAAAACAGATTGCAATTATATAGCATTAGGTGATTGCACGGGTCATGGGTTAGCGGGTGCATTGCTTACCGTTTTGGTGAGTGATTTATTAGACGATAAAATAGGCGAGCCAAATTTAAATTTGCAGGAAGCGGTGGGCGAAGTGGTTCAAGATTTAAAGCGTAGGTTAAACACGTCCGTGCGTTATTCAGAAATGGCCGCTGGTTTCGATTTGGCAATTTTGAAAATAGACAAGAATACCAAACATGTTGAGTGGGCTAGTTTGAACGGAAACATCTTGTTAATTGATGCTCAGAATAGGGTTGAATCTGTAGCGAAATCAAAGGGATTTCTGCACTTACCAGGTGATACTTTAATTGTTGCTTCGGGCTCATTTAATGGAAATGAGAAGCGAATAGCCATGTTCTCTGACGGGCTGTATGATCAAATTGGAGAAGAATCGAACAAGCGACTTCGTCTTTCCGGTCTAATTCAATGGATTGAAGATGGCCGTGTATTTACTCAAGATAGTTCGTGCAAAATTGAAGGCCTTTTCAATGCTTGGAAAGGAAATCAAGAGCATACAGATGACGCTTCTTGGTTGAGCTTTACGTTATAATTTTTCAATTAGAACAACATCTTTGTTGTTTCTTCTAATGGCGTATAACCCGTCACCTAAAAAGTCAATTGAAATTTCTAAACGCATACCGAATGATTGTTCGGTTAGAATAAGTTTTCCTGTAAAATCAAAGATTTCAATTTTACCAACCTCTTCATTGGATTGAATGGTTAATGTATTTCTAGCGGGGACAGGAAAAACTGTAAAATCATTGTTATTTATTTCTTCAACGCCAATGATACAGTCATTTATCTCTCTTGGTGTTGCGCTTGTATTCACATTGAATTCACCAGATGCATCGAAACATCTTCCCCATGACTCGTCTATATTTTGCGAGGGTGAATTTGTACTTTGAAAAACATTTCCAAGTGTATCAGATAAACTGATGAATTCACCTGTTGAAGAAAGATTGAAGTTGGTATGTGGGTCTATGTATACGTTATCGTTATCATCAGACCAAACCAACAAATGCTCTCCTGGCAAAATGAAAACGGAACCAGGAAATTGCCATTTTGTAGGAAGACTTGAATCGTCACTTAAACAAAGTGAATGAAGACCAAGTGGCATTGAAGAAATATTGACTACTTCAATGTAATCTTTTGTTTTTCCCTGTTCATTGGTAATTATTGAATTGTTATTGGAGACGACTTCGTTCAGAACAATATCGGCCGATGTCGCCATTTGAATATTGGCCTTGATTTCATGAAACTCATGTTCTGCACGCTCTGGAGAAAAAATTCCGGCGTTGCTGTTGTCTGCATAGATGTAATATTGTATGCGAAGAGATTGTACAGGAATGGTTATCCCATAAACGCCATCACCTGCACCACCATCATTATGTGCACCATCATCGAACATTGGAGTGCGCATGAATACATCTGATTTTTTGTATCTGTATCCGATGTACACAGTGTTCGCATTGGATACTGTTGCATTGATTGTTACACTTTCAGCGTAATTGGGAGTGTTTGTAGAAGGTGAAACATTGGTAATACTTGGAGGTGTGGCTGCGAAGGCAGAAGTTCCCTCTAAATATGTAGCTCTTGAATCCATGAGCTGGTATATTCCAACGGTTCCCCCGCCGGGACCTCCACCGGTTATAGTTGTGTTAAGATTATTCAGAAAATTTTGATAGGTATATAGATAATTTGGATCTGTGCTTACTGCGTTGTCTGCTGCTGTATGCATGGCTTCAATGTAGTTTTTATAATCAGCATTTACGAAGTTTTCGCGATTGATGGTTCGAAGATGCGCTGTGTACATGCGCTTGTACATGGGAACCGCCAAAAGTTTGTTGATCAGCGGCCAATTGGAATCGTTGATGTGAATGTATGGATCCATTTGCTGCATGGTGGTTAAACTTAAATTTCCGCCACCACCTGGTCCGCCTCCTCCAGCATTTGTTCCGAGCATAGTAAAACTTCCATAGGACATATTTACATCCCATACTGTTGGAATCCAACGATGCTGATGGTTTCGATACAAATAATAGTTTTGACGAAAGCTTCCGGAGTAACTATCTAAATTCACAAGTACGTCATTGAATGCAAGCATCCAAAGGGCTCGATCCACATCTAGAACTTGGTCAATACTACCACTGAAGTTGTTGAGTGTATCAATGAGATCTTGCAGTTTATTCCACCCAAAATTAGATTGAAGTTCATATTGGCTCAAGTATCCTGTTGAATCTGCAGTTGAATATAGTAAGCCACTGCCACCACCTGATTGAACATTCTGTGGATTACATTTCACAAATGAACCCGTGGATGTATAATAATGATCGAAATTGAATCTGTTCCCTATATCTTGAGCATTGGTATAAATTCCATGGTAGTTACCATTCACATACACTTTAGCAAGATTTGCCTTCGGCCCATCCATGTATTGACGCAGAATTTTGTATGAGGAAATTTCACGCATCATAGACGGGTCTGAAAAACCGTTGTTTAGTTTTAGATCTTCATACCCCTGGTAATTTTGGTCTAAGACATAATCTAGTTTGATGTGAAAGGGGTTTTTTGGTCTATTGGCATTGTATGAGCTATTCCCTTTATACTTCACACCAACTTGGGTAAAAACTTGCCCGTTGATTACCACGCTGTCTGCAATGGTATACGTTTCATTGATTACGGCTGCATCTAGGGTTGCATCCCAACTGGATGTAGCAAAATAAATGCGGATATCCTCGATGTTATAAGGATCGTAAAAATTGATTTGAGCGGCACAGCTCAAACTGAAAATGGAAAGAATTAGACTTAGAAGGTTTTTCATAGATGTTAACTAGAGGTTAAGATATACGATTTATGAAAAGGTTTAAGATGATTTTCAACAGCTACTTTGAATCCCAAGTGAACAGATTACATTTGAAGCATGAAGCAGTATCATGATTTGTTACAACACCTTTTAGATTTTGGTGTGAAAAAAGAAGACCGAACAGGAACAGGAACTTACAGTGTTTTCGGATATCAAATGAGGTTTAATCTGCAAGAAGGGTTCCCACTGGTAACAACAAAAAAATTACATACACGCAGTATTTTTCATGAGTTACTTTGGTTTTTAAAAGGAGACACAAACATTGCTTATTTGAAAGAAAATGGCGTTTCCATTTGGGATGAATGGGCCGATGAGCAAGGAAATCTTGGCCCTGTATATGGTTACCAATGGCGTTCATGGCCAAATCCAGATGGTACATCAACAGATCAAATTGTGAATTTGGTAAACGGATTGAAAAAGAATCCGAATTCAAGAAGGCATATAGTTTCTGCTTGGAACCCCTCGTTCATTGATCAAATGGCCTTGCCCCCATGTCACTGTTTGTTTCAATTTTATGTGGCAGAAGGAAAGTTGAGTTGTCAATTGTATCAAAGAAGTTGCGATACGTTTCTTGGTGTTCCTTTTAACATAGCATCATATGCCTTGCTTACTCACATGATTGCTCAAGTTTGTGATTTGGAGGTTGGTGACTTTGTTTGGACTGGTGGCGATGTGCATTTGTATACCAACCACGTGGAGCAGGCCAAATTGCAATTGTCGAGAGAATTCAGAACACTTCCCACTTTGAAATTAAATGCTTCTGTGAAGGATTTATTTGAATTTACAATGAATGATATTTCTATTGAAAATTATGATCCGCACCCACATATTAAAGCTGAAGTAGCAGTATAATGGAAGTTTCACTTATAGCCGCCATGGGCAGAGATAGGGCCATTGGCAAGGACAATGATTTGATGTGGCATTTGCCGAGTGACATGAAATTTTTCAAGGAAACCACCAAGGGCCATCATGTTATTATGGGTAGGAAAAACTGGGATAGTATTCCTGCAGCGTTTCGACCATTTAAAAATAGGGTTAATGTAATTCTAACGAAGCAACAAGATTTTCTTGCAGAAGGGGCCTATGTTTTTTCATGTTTGCGCGATGCTTTTTCGTTTGCGCAGCAGGGATCAGAAGAAGAGGCCTTTGTAATTGGTGGTGAACAGATTTATGCTCTTGCATTGAATGAGGGCTGGGTGAATACAATTTACTTGACCCATGTAGATGCGGAATTTCCTGGGGCACATGCTTTTTTTCCTGAATTCGATGAGGAGTTGTATCATGCCGAATTATTATTCACTCAGGAAATAGATGAGAAGCACAGCTATGCTTTCAAGGTCATAAAATATACACGGAAATAATTATTTTTTCTTTTTCAAAACAAGTTGGAAACTATGTTCAATAAGTTCTTTGAATAAGGACTCAGGAATATCTTGGTTTGGATAAATGGTGTTCCAATGCTTCTTATTCGCGTGGTATCCGGGCACAATTCCTGAGTAAGTCTCTCTTAATTCAATGGCTCGATCAGGGTCGCATTTTAAATTAACCCCTCCTTCAAAATCATCTACATCAGTCATTGCGAAAATTTTTCCATTGATTTTAAAAACAAGCGTTGTTTGATCGAAAGGAAAACCTTCGGTAATTTCTGGATGAAGTGAATGACAGAATTCGAAGAAAGATTCAATGTTCATTAATCGTAGGCTGCACAAGGAACGTGGTTCTTTTGCTTCATTCCACAGGCTCTGAAACCCAGTGTAATTTCATGTGTATTGTACGAAGCAAGACGGATTCGATTAGCAGTTAAATCATAAGCATATGCCACAGTTAAATAGGGAAGAACATCGAGTTTAACAAGACCAGATACTCCGTGTCCACTTCGCGCAGCTAAACCAATCGCAACTTTTCTTTTGTATTCAAGCAGAGCTTGACCCTCTAAAGAGGGCTTACTTTTTCCAACGTAGTTCAATAATAGTGCTGGCTTAAATGAAAAATCATCACCTACTTGTAAGGCACGGCCGTATGCAAAGGTGTAGTGACGTTTTAATCTTGTATCTGCAAATCCGTCAACTTTTGGGTTTGTAAGTTGTCTTACACTAATTCCGAAAAACTTATCTTTTCTATACAGCCACATCCCGAAATTGAATACAGGAAATATAATATCACCTACGGATCCTTGAACGGCTGGATCATCAACCAGTTGTGGCATATTGATTCCTCCGTAGCCAAAACGATATTGCATGAAGCCAACTCCAATTCCTGTTGACAAACTATATCCTTTCGTAAGTTTCAAATGATAAGCGTAATTGGCATGCAAAGAAGTATATCCGAATTGACCAGCGTTATCTGTTTCTACATAGGCGCCTATTCCGTGGAAGTTATATCTGCGTACCCCGAATTTATTATGCACCGTTACGTAACCTGTTCGTGGAGCACCTTCATATTCCGCCCATTGCATGCGGTAACCAATCTTTGCCTCTAAACACGGTGTATTACCTGTCACCGCCGGATTATAGTTCATGTAGTTGTATGTGAAGAAGGTGTACTGCGGAAGTTGCTGTGCCTGAATTGACATAGGCAGCAAGAACAAGAAACAGTATTGAATAATATTCTTCATCTAATAATGGAAACTATGCCAATGTATGGTTCAATATCTACATTCACGGCGTTGGGTTCAATGACATAATAATACGGGCCTGTTGGCAAAAACTTGCCTCTAT